>CACZPY010000021.1 GCA_902783135.1 uncultured bacterium | reverse complement strand
CGGGAAAATATTAAGCTGACTGGAGTGTCAAAATGACCAATCGTCAAAAGGCGGCCGGGATCGCTCCCGACCGCCCGAAGACGTGTCGAACTTACTCCATGCCGAGCTGCTTCTTCTGCTCGGACCACAGTACCGGCAATGTTCTCCGCAGATGTTCTACACCAACACCTTCCGGCAAAGTACCGGTCAGGGCGGCATGGACGATATCCGGCGCGAGCAGAGTCAGTCTCAAAAATCTTCCCACATAGGCGTAATCCTTGCCGACTGCGCGGGAAAGTTCAATTACATTTTAAAACTTACCCTCGTCTATCAAAGCCTGCCAGCGGTAGGCGCGGGCAAGACAGATGACGAGCGGATCGGTAAAGGGCTGATCCGAGTCCGGAGTCACAATCCGCTTCCGTCCGGCGCAGCTCCGAAACGTCATCGGTATCGTCACCTTGACGTTGCCGTTTTCAAGCGTCTCAACATCAATCATTTTTGATTTTGCCAGCTACTGGAAACGCGAGATGTTCTCTTGGCAATCAATTCTATTGAAACAGAAATATCCCTGAATGGGAATGACTATGCAAAGGTGTTTAAATTTGAGGAAACTACTTTCATTAAAAAGCACTGGCCACAACGAAATGAGGAAAAAAATATAACGATTCAGCTTGCAATCTATATTTCCATGTGCAGACTTATAGGGAATCCTGCCTTAGATGATAGTTATAATAAATTCGGTTATTGGGACACTCCACCGGACAATCTGAATCATGAAATCAAGATTTGGTGTAATAGAGAGGCGCCCTATGTATTCCGATCTTTGAGGAAATATTGTCGTCGCATGAGACACGACTGCGCGAATGATCTATTAAGCTGTCACACGGTAGACGATGGAATCATTGATGCCATGGACAAATATTATTTCGGAGAGCCACCCGCGGAAAATCCGGAATAAAATTAATTAGCGAGTTTCGAAACGGAGATTTTATGATTAATCATAAATTGCCGCCGTGCTCGTTTTTATATTTTTCCGGGGTGTTGGCCTCTACGAGTGCGTAGGACAAGCCCAATTCGTTCTCTGCAGTCGGGTTGCAGCCGAGGCGGATAAGTTCAGCTTGGAGCTTTCGCGTAGAAACTCCGTTGGCAAGCGTGTTCCAAAGCAACGTGTTGCCCCACGGATCACGTGTCTGGGCGACGATGCCGGGAAACTGCCGCTCGATTTCGTCAACTGCCGCGATAGCCATTTTTTCTCTGGCGTTGCGGCACACCGTAAAAAGCCACTCCTCCGGGGTGCGCATTTTGAAAATTTGCCTGGGGTAACGCGACAGCAGATAAGTGAAGCATTGGACGGCATCTTTTTCCAAAATGAACAACATAAGCGACACCCGCAATGATGTGCCGGCAAGGTGACGTGTCATCTCGAATACGGAGACCGAATCACTGCGAACGGCATCGAGTATCCCCGGCGGCAGTTTCAACCGCCTGAACTCATCTTCTGTGTTATTGATGAACTTGCCTTCCGGAGTGTCCCCCGCATAATGCCGGCAGCATCTTCTTGCGTGCTCATTGTCCGCAAATATGCGGCGTGCGAAAAATTGCCCCGGCAAACCGGAGTACCGGTAGTACGCCGACTTCATGATATGCCAAAAAAGTGCCCGACGCTCCACAGGGATGCGTCGCTCCATCATGATTTTTGCGGCACAACGCATGGCAAAAAAATAATTCTGTCCGGAAAGCATTTCATAAACGGCGGTAAGATGCTTATTTTCATATGCCTCCATCATTTCTGCCTCGAACAAACGGTCTATGAAGACCAGCTTCTCGAAAACATGCGGCATGTGTTCGGAGAACGTGTCGAAAAACAATTTGAACTCGTCGAACGGGCGGTTCAGGACAAGCAGTCGATCCAACACCTCCGCACGGACGAAATTGTCCGCGTATTCCACCTTTTCTATCTCTGCTTCGATATCAAACTGCATGGGACACCTCCATCTCCTGCTCCGATATTTTTTCCGGGTCGTTGTCTTTCAGCAGTTGATAGGACAGACCCCATTCGTTTTCCGCATTCGGATCGCATCCGAGGCGTATCAATTCAGCCTGAAGTGCTTCCGTCGGACTCTCGTTGACAAATGTATTCCAAAGCAGCGTATTACCCCATGGATCGCGAACAGAGGCGACGATGCCGGGAAACTGCCGCTCGATCTCGTTCACCGCGGCTATTGCAGTTTTCTCTTTCGTACAGCGGCACACCGTTAAAAGCCACTCCGAAGGAGTACGGAATTTGAAAACCTGCTTCGGATAGTGCGAAAGCCAATATGCAAAACATTGCGCAGCATTGTTTCTCAAAAGCAGCTGCAGCAGCGGATCGGTGATCCGCATCCCCTCCAGCTGTCGGTTCATCTCAAACAATGCACACTTGTCATCCGCTATCCATTCGAGCATTGCGACATACCTGCGGATGCTGATTTTCGGAGACAAACATATTCGCCCGACTACCGGATACTCTTCACGGTTTTTGAAGTCGATCAGGTTGTTCCCGGCATGGGACCTGCTGTACCACCACAAATTCCAATCTCTGCCATCAAAAATCGCGTGACACAGCAACGCCCTTTTTGACGCAGATATCTGCCGGTCGACGATGGTATCGGTGAGGTGATATGCTGTAAAGCGGTTCACCAACATGGCTTCGTAGAGCCATTTGAGCTGTCTGACCTCGAAGCGCGATATCCATTGGGAAGTTATCATCTTCCTGCCGTTGTTACCGTCAATAAAATTGAGAAAAGCATCTCTTTGACCGATGATCTCTATAGGAGCCGAAACACCAGATTTCGTGTCAGGTCGCGTCCTTTTGATGTCCGACGGCGACTTTATGATATCGAAGAATATTTGAAACTCTGCCATGGAATCGTCTTTCAATATTTGTCCAAGCACCCGGTTCATTTCGGAAAACATCCAAGCCCGCCAATTTCCAAAAGAGCCCACGCGACCATTCAAAACCGGCTTACCCCAGAAGATATCCTCCATTTCGCTTCTGACGTCAATCCCCATCGCCAGCCCCATGTTTCAAATAGATACGCCGTCCCCAGTCGGCTGGAGTGCGTCCATCTTTGGTCAGCACCCACAGCACGGGGAACTGCGGCGGCGTTTCGGGCGCATTTCCGAAACCGTCGGTGAGATAGATGAAGACCTGCGGACGCAGTTTGTGCTCTTTCACATACTCGAAGGGCGGAACAAAACTCGTGCCCCCGTGCCCGAAACTCTCCCACTGGTAATCCTGCGGCAGCGGTCGGTCGTCGGAGAATTTCTCCACATGCTGTATCGTGCAGTCGCACTGTATTACCGTCAGATCGTAGCCGCCGAACGACTTCAGCAAATTGGCGAGCTCCGCGAAGAATTGCGGCTGATCGCCGGTCGTGCTGCCGCTCGTATCGATGGCGAGCACCGCCTCCAGCCGCTCGTTGCGGCGGCTCTGAAGATAAAGCCCCATGCCGACGTAGCGGCGCGCGGGCGGCAGCCAGCGGCGCGAACCGCCGTAGCACGAAGTCACGAACTGCTTCAAAAGCTCCTGCCACTTCAATTCCGGCTTGCGGAGTTTTTCGACTATGCCGACGATGTGCGCCGGCAGATGCCCCTGCCGCCGTTCCGCGACCTGAGCGGACTGGATCACTATCCGGCGCAGACGCTCGATTGTGTTTTCGTCGATCTCCGCCGTGATGCGGTCGTCGTCGCTGCCGCCGGGACCGGTTTTATCCGCATCCGCACCGCCGCCTTTATCCCCGGAGTTGCCTTCCTTGGCTGCCGCATCGGTGCAGCCATCCTTGTACACATGCCGGTCGAAACTGCCGCCGTCATCATTTTGCGGGATGCCATTGGAGCACCGACCGGGATCACAAGGCGGCTTCCGCTTCCGGGATTTGAGTTTTTCGTATATCTCCTCCGCAGACAGTCCCGCCCACGCCGGATCGTGGGGAAGCACGAAAGGTTCCTTCATCTTCTCTTTGCTCAGGATGAAGTGTATTTCCAGATCGGTCGCGATGTTGAAGCGATGCGGCTCGCGCGACTGCAGCCGGACGAAGTGCAGCAGTACGCAGTGCCACGTCTCGTGCGCAAGGACAAACAACCGCTCTTCCAGATCCAGCCTGGCGTAGAAATTGCACCCCATATATACGGCGCGCCCGTCGGTCATGGCCGTGGGGCAGCGGCGTGCATCGGTCACCGGAACGAGCTCCAGATGCATCAGTACCGCGCCGATGAACGGCTGGCGGGCGAGGAGCTTCATCCGGTCCTGCTCCATGCCCTTTAGCACCATCGCCTTGACTTTGGCGTCCTTATCGACTTCCTTTTTCATTCGAGGACGACCTTTCGGTTCATGCGGGCGCGCATCGCCTTGCCGTGAAGCTCCGCCCATTCCGCGTACTTGGGGTGATTGAAGAGTTTGTTGGCGCAGCTTTCGGAGATGGTCTTGCCGTTGCCGGCCATCGCGTCCATCATCATCATAGTCGCGAAGTCGCCGGGCATCTTGACGGTGATCCGATAGAATCCGTTGAGCAGTTTTTCCTCCTCCGCTTCACTGACACCGCGCCAGAGGTGGTAGACGACAGCGGCGGCGAAGGCATAGCGGCGATCCGGTTTCTCCGGGATGGTTATCTTCTTGCCGGGATCGGTCATGAGCTCGTAGACGTTATCGAATTCCGCCGCGATCTCGCGGAAGGCGACGAACTCCGCCCCGGCCTGATTGCCGACGAGCCCGTAGATTATCTTGTTCAACAACGTCTTGTCGGTGTTGTCGAAGGTCTGGAGCATCCGGCTCACGCGCTCCCAGCTGCGCGGAGTCGGCCAGCCGCGCTCCAAGTTCTCGTTCTCCTGATGAAACAAGAGATCCGGCCGGTAGCGGATGAAGCCGATCACCGCCGGGTGGATGTCGTGCAGCAGCCTCCAGCGTGCCCACAGCTCCGCATCTTCGCGAAGTTCCACATGCAGAAACCGGTTGGCGAGCGCCGAACTCATGGTCATGGCGACCGCCGCATCCTCGACCCGGTTGCCCGCCGCGCAGATGTACCAGCCCACCGGGACTTCATACAGTCCGCCGAGCCGCCGGTCGAGGATGAACTCGTAGGCGGCGACCTGCAGACTGCGGTCGGCGGCGGTCAGCTCGTCGAAGAGGATGATGCCGTGGCTCTGCGGGTCGCGCGGCCAGTCGGCGGAAACGAGCCAGCGCACCGAGTCGCCGTCCGGCACGGGCAGTCCGCGGATGTCCACCGGTTCGCGCTGAGCAAGACGCACGTCGATGAAGCCGATGCCCATATCCCGTGCGACCGTGCGGATGATGGTGGATTTTCCGATCCCCGGCGCGCCCCAAATCATGAGCGGCGGCAGCTGATCCGCCTGCTCCGGATGCGCGAAGACCTGCTTCAGCTGGTGACGCACCAGCCGTTCGAGTTCTTCGGTCGTGACGCGGTTGTGCATGTCGATGATTTCTTTTCCCATTTTTCACTCCATAAAAATCAAGGTGTTATTGTCAAGACCATTGTTTCCAGTATTTTGCGATCAGACGGCGCACGGTCGCAAGTTCCGCGGGCGACAGAAAGCCCTGTTCGAGATATTTTTCCGCGAGCGCCGTCAGTATCGGAGCGTCAGCCTTGTTGAATCCGATCTTGTTCTTACGGTTCGCCGTCTGTTTTTCGACCTCGTCGCCCGTCTGATTGCGGTAAACGATCAGGAGATGTTCTATATCGGGATCGGGCGGCGGCTCATCTTCGGACTCGGCCGGGGCATCGAATGCCAGCGGCAGTTCAAATTCCGGTTCCGGCGGAGACAACTGTCGACACAACGGCTTCGGTTTCGGCGGAGGGAGACGATGTGTCGGCTCTGCCGGTATCTTCAGCAGAGCGGGAGCTTCACCACCTCCCTGAAGTTGGGCGAGGAGCGCCATCACCGCCGCTTCGTGCTCCTTCGGGATCGTCAGCGTGACCTCCTTGCGTTCCGGCGATGGCGTTTCCAAACTCCGGTAAAAATCCACGACCTCATGGTCGATGATCACATCCTCGGCGAATACCTGCCGGTCGAGACGCAGATTGCGGATGCTGCGGCAACGCGACAGCGCGGTATAGAGCTGACCGTGCGAAAAACAGCCGCTTCCGAGTTTCAGGGCGACGCGCTCCAAACTCAGACCCTGCGATTTGTGGACGGTGATCGCGTAGGCGAGCTTCAGCGGCATCTGGACGAAAGTGCCGACTTCACGTTGGCGGATCACTTCCTTGCCGCTCATGCGGTCGGTTTCGAGGAAATACTCGCAGTTGCTCCACTGCGAACTTTGGATATCCACCACCCGCCCGTTGTCGAGGTGGACCCTCACGGTCGGAGGAAATTCGTCTTTGATCGCCTCGACGACACCGATCTCGCCGTTGACGTACTCGAACTCGCCGTCCGGGGTGCGCTTGTTGTTCAATGTCATCACGCGCGCGCCGACCTTGAGTTCCAGCAGCGCCGGGGTCGGATATTCGCGCTCCGGGAACTTGCCGCGCACCACCGCATTGAAGGCATGATCCTCGCCCTCGATGCGGCTCTTCTGCAAAGCGTTCATGGTCTGCGCCTCGCGATTGGTCGTGCAGAGATACACGGGAACCGGGTCGAGCGGCGGCTGACCGACGCAGAGCCGCGTCAGAGCCTCGAGAGCGTTGAACGGCTCCGCTTCTCCGTCGATCCGCAGATCCGCCGTTTCCAGATTGCCGTGGCGCAGATGGTTCAAAATGGCGAGAAAAAGATTGTCGTTCTGCTGGCGGTGCACGGTCTTGAGGAAGACGCAGCGGAAGTCCGCCCGTTTCCAGAGCGGTGTCTGAAAGGCGTAATACCCGCCGAGCACCTTCCGAAGATACTCGTCCTCCGTCTCCGACTTCACGACCGGCGGCAGCTGAAAGAAGTCGCCGACGAGAATGATCTGCTTGCCGCCGAAGGGGCGCAATCCGTTACTGCCGCGGGCGAGCGACCGAAGCCGCCAGTCGATGGCGGCAAAGACGTCGCTCCGCACCATCGAGATCTCGTCGATCACGATGGTCTTGACCTTGCGGATCAGCGCACGGCGGGACTTGTTGCCGATCTCCTCCAGCGAATCCGGCGTGAGCAGTCCCGGCTTCAGCTGGAAGAAGCTGTGCAGAGTCGCCCCTCCGACGTTGATCGCGGCGATCCCGGTCGGTGCGAGAAAGACGCACTCGCGGGTGCATTTTTCCCGGAACTCGCGCAGGATCGTCGATTTGCCCGTCCCCGCCTCGCCGGTGAGGAAGACGTTCTTGCCGGAAAGCATCAGTTCCAGCGCCCGCTCCTGTTCGGGGGCAAGTTTTATCGGAGCCGTTTCCACTTGAACTGCATTTACTCCTGTGAAAGGTTCGCCAATATTTCCCGCTTGCCGCCGTCGCGCAGAGGAGACACCAGTTTGCGCGCCTCCAGCTCTTCGAGGATCTCCACGGCTCGGTTATATCCGATCTTAAGCCGCCGTTGGAGATAACTCACGTTCGCCCTGCGCTCCGAAATGATCAGGGCAATCGCCTGCCGGACGACTTCATCGTCCTCTTCGCGGATGAACTTCGAAGCGACGTCTGGAAAATCCACTTCACACGGCAACGGGTTGCCCACTTTGGGGCAACACTCATCCATCGCCTTTATCAGTTCAGACGAAAATTCCGGTTTCGCCTGACGGCTGACGAAATTCACGATCCTGACGATGTCTTCATTTGGGATATACGCACCTTGAACGCCGAATCCATACGGAAAACGCGGTGTCGTAATCAGCATGTCGCCTTTGCCGAGCAGTTCCTCCGCCCCCTCAATGTCGAGCACCGCCTTGCTGTCTTCCTTTGATCGCACCTGAAAGCAGATGCGTGATGGCAGATTTGCTTTGACAACACTGGTAATGACCCTTTCAGACGGAGCTTGGGTAGAAACCACGATATGGATGCCTGCCTCTTGTCCCTTTTGCGCGATGCGGGCAATACAACTTTCTATTGCCGCTTTCAACGACTCATCGTCGTTTACCATAAGGGAATACAGTTCCTCGATCATTATGACGATGTACGGCATCGGTGGGTGGGACGTGCTGTCACTATTGAACTCGCGGATGTTCTTGACATGATGCTGCGCCATAACATCGCAGCGGCGCTCAAGCTCATCCAGCACCCAGCGCAGGGCCGCCGGAACCTTTGCGTTTTCCTTTATGATCGGCGCAATCAGGTGTGGCAGATCGCGGTAATCTTCAAACTCCACCCGTTTGGGGTCTATCATGAGCAGTTTTAATTCGTCGGGGCGAAACCTGAAGAGCAGACCCGCGATGAGCGTGTTCATGAAGACGCTTTTGCCGGTCCCCGTCGCGCCGGAGATCAAAACGTGCGGTGCTTTGGTGAGATCAAAAACAAGCGAGTGACCGGCAACATCAAAGCCGATGACGACGGGAATTTCATTCGTACTGTTTTTCCATGCAGAAGATTCCATGATCGAGCGCATGAAGGTCACTTCTCGCCTGATGTCGAAATGATCTCTAACAAAGACGGTGAACGTCGGGATGTCCGGGTCCCCCGTGATGGGCACAGACACACCGACGCACACCCCACCGAGACCTTCCTTATTGGCAACAAGTTTATCGTAAATATGATCGGTCCCCTGAATTTTCACGTTTGGAGCAAGAGTGATATCGAAATTCATCGTTCCCGGCCCCACTATGCTCCCTGTGATTTCGCAGCCGATTCCAAGATCACTCATGATTCCGCTGACGATATCGCGCCTGCGGCAAATCTCCGCGAGTTCTTCGCTGCTT
Organism: uncultured bacterium; assembly: GCA_902783135.1. Taxonomy (GTDB): domain Bacteria; phylum Verrucomicrobiota; class Lentisphaeria; order Victivallales; family Victivallaceae; genus UBA1784. The sequence goes on along the minus strand of CACZPY010000021.1, from coordinate 4,985 downwards.
GGTTTCCCGCTCGCCAGCAGATCGATGTCCGGCAGTTGATAATCGTCGGTTTTCATTGCTTCTCCTTTGTTCTGTGGTTGCTGTTTGATTTGTAAGGTATTGGTCTGCCCCGGACAAAATGTGTCGCACATATGTCAGGGCGGGCTGAAAATCCATCAATAATGCGCCTTCAAATACGCGAGACACCAGAGTTGGCGCGCAATGGAAGCGGCATGAGCAGTCGAACATCTCGGCACGGTTCTTTGCTCGCCATTCGACACACATCCCACAAAATCCTCAAATGTGTGTAGGGGCGTGTCCCCTTCCGGTGTGTATCCCGCATATTCATCCAGCATTTCCTTTCCCGCCGGGGAGTTCAGATAATCGAAAGTCGCGCTGTCATTATCCGGAACGCCATCAAGCGCCTTAAGAAAGCGTTCGCCGTTATACACCGCCGCGGTCTGCTGTTCAAGCGCGGCGACCAGTTTTGACGGCATCAGGTCGATCCGCAGCATCCCGTGTCCACCGGAACGCAGCGGGCTGGGGATGTTCAACGTCCGGTTGCGTCCCCAATCGCAGGGAACGAGATCGCGGATGGAGGTGTCCGCGAGATAGAGTTCATGCGGCGTCCGCGGCGAAGTTCCCGGACGAAGCGCCACACATCTGTCTCCAAGCCGTCCTTTCAGCGCGGAAGCGACCTCGCCGATACCATCCGGTGAGACATGGAACAGTAACGGCGAGGACAACGGAGTGCATATTCCGTATTTAATAGGATCGACACAAGACAACCGGAGCCGGTTGGCGACTAGCGACCCCGCCAAACTTCCCATCCCGACGGCGTAGCGGTAACGGACACCGAGCGCGGCCCGGATAAACAACGCCGCGACAAGATCCGCCGCGCATCCGGCTTTTTCAACGGCGACGAGTTCGCGCGCGATAAGTTCATTGCAAGCAGCGTCACCGAGGCGCTCTCGCAGAAATGCCTCCGCCGTGCCGTCGAAGCGCCACAGCTTGTCAATGCCTGGATAGTGCGAGCGGTTCATGATAAAAACTCCCAATATATGTCGAACGCCTATCGAGGCGATGAACACCTAAATTTTTTTATTTCCAACAGTTGACGGCGATATTCGGAAAACTCGGCATTGCCGCGGTCGATATTCCAAACGAAATTTATTTTTCCGAGCAGGGACTCCAATCTTTCATCTGTAAACCGATGGCATTCTCTTTCCCAAAAGCGGTTCAGATAATACATCTCCTGTCGGAGACTGCGGCGGAGTTCGCGCGGTGCTTGAATCTTATCGTTGACGACCAGTCCTGTGATCTGTTGCCGGGAGCCGCGGCGGGAGACGTGCGTTTTGTCGGGATTCAGTTTCAACCCAAGCGGTCTCAATTCCATGCGGCATCGACTGATAATGGCGGAAATCTCGTTCTCGCCGAAATCTCCGGAAAACGTCAGATCGTCTGCATAACGGGTATAGGTAGCGAAACGGCGGACATAACGTCTGATGGCCAAGTCGAATTCATAAAGCAGCAGATTCGCGAGGTGCGGACTCGTAACCGCCCCCTGCGGCAGATGACCGTTGAATGTGCAGAGCGCGGTCACGGTTTTCGCCGCATCCGGAGTAAAACCGTTTTTCATAAGGTAATCGAATAGAAGTTTGTAACTAAGCGAAGGGAAAAAGTTTTTGATATCCATCCCCAACACCACCGGTTTATTCAGGTGCGGACGCGCATTGTCGGTGATGTTTTTTCCCGACACGAAGGCGGTTGCGCAGGATGAAACCTTGTGCGGCAGTACAGTCGCTACAAGGCGCGACTGGATGAATTTCAACTGCCGTGACGGAGCTTCGATAGTACGCATCTTCCCGTTGCTCTTGGGGATGGTGTAAACCCGGTACGACGTCTGCACCGTCGCCGCCTGCCAACGAAGGAATTTCAACGGCAGACCGAGCTTAACTGCCAGTTTATCCAAATCGATGCGGGAATTTTTTCTCATTTCAATAATACGGACACCTTTGCCACCCTGAATGCACGCATACAGCGTGAGGCAGTTTTCCCGCCGATAAGAACCGGGCGGCAGCGAAATCGCTGAGCGGACACTCCTTGCTGAAGGCAAGAATAGTCCGCGAAAGCAAGATTTCGCAACGCAAGGGGCGCAAGCGGCGGCAAAAATGACCGCGCTGCTGGGCGCAGACCCCTGACAATATTCCAGAACGGCGACTCGCCGCTCCCGTCTGCCCGTTGCCGGACAAACTATGGTCTGGCAAAGGTGTCCTCCTTTTTAAGGAATCAAATACTCATATTGCTGGTTCGCGCCCACATATCACAGCGCAGGGGAATGTCTGCCCTTGTGGTTGCCGTTCGGGTGACGCGGACAGGTCTGCGCGGTCAGACCGCTGATCGACGAAAACCGCTGTCCGCAATATTTGCAGGTGTACTGCGATTTCTCATCTCCCTCGTAAAGTTCGTGTCTGCCCCTGTGATTGCCGTCCGGGTGACGCGGACAAGTCTGTGCGGTCAGACCGTTAACCGACGAGAACCGCTGTCCGCAGTGCTTGCAATAGTAGTTCGCCATTTCCATTTCCTTTCCTGTTTTTTGTTTATGACCATCCCCATCTCCACCATGGAGAGGCGCGGCGCTTCATATAAAGCAAAAGTCGTGCCAAGTCTTTTTTAAGCAGAAGACCACGCTAAAAACCGCATCACATCCCCTCATTTTTTGAACACCCTGCTCAAAATTACGACAATGCGCCGCTGGATTGCCGCGCTCGTCGAGCAGAAATTCGGAGTTGGCACGACTTTTGCTTTAATAACGGCGTCGGAAAAAAACAATGGAGAAAGACCGGATGAGATTTGCGGCATATTTTGAAGCTGCGGCGCAGCTGTGCGAGCACGACCCCGCGCAAGCGGAGCGTCTGATCCGCGAAGCGGAGGCGCATTCGCTCGCCAGCGTGCCGGAGCACCTGAACCTCTGCGCGCGCTTTTGGATGGAGTGTCTGCGCAACCGCGACAACACGATGCGCTGTCTTCTGCTGAACGAGTGCCGCATTGCACCAAACGATCAGGAGGGACTGCTGGAGATCACGGAAGCATATCTGGTGATCGTGCGCGACTTCACCTCGGCGGAACGGTGTTTCAAGAAAGCGCTCGCCGCGTCCGCCCCGGCAAGGTCGGAGAGGTTGAACGATTTTCTGGCGAAATATGGAAGGAAAAACGGAAATGGTGACACGCTTTGTCTCGGATCGGCAAATTTATGAAGAGGCTGTTCTGAAACTCGTTCCCGGAGCACGGAAACGGCTGTGGATCGCCACCGCAGACATAAAGGATATGTATGTCGAAAAACCGGGAGGTCAAGCGATGGTTCCGTTTCTGCAGATCCTCGCCGAACTGTTGAGGCGCGGCATCGAGATCCGGCTTATCCACGCCAAAGAGCCCGGACCGGCATTTCGGCAGGACTTCGACCGCTTCCCCGGTTTGTGGAGCGGCATCGAGCGGGTGCTCTGTCCGCGCGTACACTTCAAATGCATCATCGCGGACGGCGTGCGCGCCTACTTCGGGAGCGCCAACCTCACCGGAGCTGGCATGGGGGCAAAGGGAGGAACTCGCCGCAACTTTGAAAACGGAGTGCTGACGAACGATCCCGCCTTGGTCGAACCGCTCGCGGAGCAGTTCGATGCGGTGTGGCTCGGCGCACATTGCGCCAAGTGCGGCAGACGGCAGTATTGCACCGACTGTCCGGTCGGTTGAAAACAGGAGAGGAAAAAATGGGCGACAACAATCACTTCAACGCATCATGGGAACGCTGCGGGACTTGCCACTACTGGGGCGGCGAGCGGCGCATCGAGTTCATCAACGGAACCGCGCGGTGGATCTACTGCCGCAAGAACGAACCGTGCCCGCGTCGAAACGGAGTTCCGCGGAACTGCCTGCAACGGATCTGCGAATTTTACCGCAAATGGATTGATCTGCCGTGAACAAAGGGGGTGTCGAATGCGTTTGATCGGGCTTGATTTCGAGACCGCCAACAACACCTTCGGGAGCATCTGCGCCGCCGGATGCGCGATACTGGAGGATGGCGAAGTGGTGGAAAAGCGGGAATGGCTGATCCGGCCGCACCGCCGCGTGGACCGAATGCACGGTGCGTGTTTCGCGGTCCACGGCATCAGCTGGTACGATCTGCGCGACGTGCCGGAGTTCCCCGCCGTCTGGCCGGTGCTGCGGAGAATGCTCACAAGCGGCGGCGTGGTGGTCGCGCACAACACCGCATTCGACTTGACACACCTCAAGGGAGTGCTGGAGATCTACGGTCTCGCGTCCGTGGAGTTCGACTATGTCTGCAGCCTGCGGGTGAGCCGGGAGCTGCTGCCGGATCTCGAAAGCCATTCGCTCGACGCGGTGGCGGCGCACTTCGGGCATAAATTCCACCACCACGACGCGCTGGAGGACGCCATCGCCTGCGCGACGATAATCCGCCACCTCGGGATTCCGGAAAATTCCATTCGCCGGTTTGACTATTGCTCCGCCTCGATATAGATTAAGAAATGAACACAAACCGGTAATTTTTTGGAGTACAGCATGAAAAAAACACTCATCATCACGGGCTGGGGCTGGCCGGACTACGCCTGCGCGGCGGCGGTCGCATTGCGGTATTGGGAACACGCGGACATCCGCGGAATGAGTACGCGCAGGCTTCCGGAATATCTCAACGAAACATCGGGGTATGAAGAGATTGTGATCCTCGGAGTCAGTCTGCGGGGAAATCCCGAACTTTTGTGCAAGGCTTTGGAGAAACTCGCCGTCAAGGGAACGCACGTCGTGTGGCTCAGCGCGATCCCGGCTCCCGAAGACCTGTTCCCCAACGGTTGCTCAAATCTTGAAATGTTCGTCGATGAAGACTGGCTCTTCCGGGTGGTGGGCGCCTTTTACAAACAGCCCTGCAACGACCTGCTCCCGGTCGTGGACGAGGAAAACAAAACCCCGTTCGCGACCCAGTACCGGCAGCTTCT
>CACZPY010000020.1 GCA_902783135.1 uncultured bacterium | reverse complement strand
GGGGACCGGGACCGGCTCCGGCTGCGGCGCGGCTTCCGGTTCCGCCGCCGGTTTCGGCGCGGGCGCGGCATACTTGGGGACCGGGACCGGCTCCGGCTGCGGCGCGGCTTCCGGTTCCGCCGCCGGTTTCGGCGCGGGCGCGACTTTGACCTCCGGAGCCGGGACGGACTTCGGGACCTCCGGAGCCGCTTTCGGTTCCGGCGCCGGCGGCGCGGGCGCGGCTTTCGGTTCCGGCGCGACCGGCGGAAGCTTGTCGAGGAATTTCAGCTCTCCCGCCGAACGCAGCTGATTGAGCCGCCGCAGTATATCGTCGAGTTTCACGGCGTGCGCCTCGCGCATCGCCTTGAGGATCACCGTTTCCAACAATACCTGCTTGTTGAGCGCGTCGCGCAGCTGCCGCCCCGCCGGAGCGAGCGTTTCCAACAGCGTCCGCGGCACGTCCGGCGCCACGCTGCCGGCGAGTTCCCGGTATTTGGCGAGGCTCTCCGCGCTCTCGTCGATCAACTCCGAGGGATCGCCGAGGATCGCGCTCAACTCCACCGCCCGCAGCGCCGACAGCAGATCGTCGAAGAGCGTTTCGAGGTTCTTGCCCTTCGTCTTCAGCGCCGAGATGACCCGCACCGCGTCGCCCGGGCGGTTCTCCAGCATCGCGGAGACGAGTTTCAGCAGATCCGCGCGGTCGGTGAGCCCGAAGAGCGACAGCACCTGTTCGCCCGAGATCTCCGCGCCGCCGCCCGAAAAGAACGCGATCATCTGATCCAGCAGCGACTGCGCGTCGCGCATCCCGCCCTCCGCGGCGCGCGCGATCGCCTCGACCGCCGCATCCGAGACCGCGACCTTTTCGGTATCCGCGATCAGCCGCAACCGCTCCGCGATCAGCCGCGTCGGGATCGGCAAGAGATCGAAACGCTGACAGCGCGAAATGATCGTCGGCAGCACCTGGTGCACCTCAGTCGTCGCAAAGATGAACTTCACATGCGGCGGCGGTTCCTCGACCGTCTTCAAAAGGACGTTCCACGCCGCTTTGGAGAGCATGTGGACCTCGTCGATGATGTAGATCTTGTAGCGCCCGGAGACGGGGGCGGTCAGCACGTCCTCCGCCAGTTCGCGCATGTCGCCCGTGGTGTTGCGGCTGGCGGCGTCCACCTCCATCACGTCCAGACTGCTTTCGCCGGAGATCGCGCGGCAGCTTTCGCACTTGCCGCAGGGATTCCCGTCCTCGGGGGCGAGGCAGTTCAGCGCCTTCGCGAAGATCCGCGCCAGCGTGGTCTTGCCGACCCCGCGCGGTCCCACGAACAAATAGGCGTGCGCCGTCCGGCCCGAGCGGATCGCGTTCCGCAGCGTCCGCACCACATGCTGCTGCCCCACCACGTCCGCGAAGGTCTGCGGACGCCACTTGCGGGCGATCACCTGATATTCGCCGCTCATCGCGCCGCCTCCAGCGCCGCGCGCTGTATCGCAAAGATCTGTTTCAAGCCGTGTTCCGCGAGGTCCACGAGTTCGTCGAGGCGCTTACGGTCGAAGGGAGCTCCCTCCGCCGTGCCCTGGATCTCGATAAGTTTGCCCGACTCCGTCATCACGATGTTCATATCCACCTCGGCGTTGGAGTCTTCCTCGTAGCAGAGGTCGAGCATCGGCTCGCCGTCCACCACGCCGACGCTGACCGCCGCGACCAGCTCCCTGAACGCGTCGGGAGCGTAGCGCCGGCACGCCAGCGCCAGCGCCACCGCCGCTCCGCTGATCCCGGCGCAGCGGGTGCCGCCGTCGGCTTCGATCACGTCGCAGTCGATGTAGATCGTCCGTTCGCCGAGCGCCATGAGATCGGCGCTCATCCGCAGCGACCGGCCGATCAGCCGCTGGATCTCCACCGTGCGCCCCGACTGCTTGCCCGCCGACGCCTCGCGCCGCGTGCGCTCCTTGGTGGCGGCGGGGAGCATCCCGTACTCGCAGGTGATCCACCCGCCGGGGACGTTCTGCGCCTTCATCCACGGCGGCACCTTCGCGTCGAAACTCGCCGCGCAGAGTTCCCGCGTCGTCCCGCAGCCGATCAAGACCGAACCCGCCGGCTGACCGATGAAATCCGGAGTGATGACCCACTTGCGCAGTTCGTCGTTCGCCCGTCCGTCTATCCGCATGGCAGCATATCCTCCAAATCAAAAGTCCGAAATACGATACACAAAGATACTATACCACCACTTCACCCAACTGTGAAGCGCCGCGAAGAAAAAATCGCGGAAAAAATCCCGTATGGAACCCCCCGGCGGCAACGACAGACGAAACCCGGTCACAATTCGGGCCAGCGCCAGTCGCCGAGGGCGGCTTCGACCTGCGAAAAGGGACGGCTCCCGAAAAAGCCCCGGTACGCCGACAACGGCGACGGATGCGCCCCTTCCAGAATGAAGTGCCGCGGGTCGATGAGTTTCTTCTTGCCCCGCGCGAAGTTGCCCCAAAGGATGAAAGCGATGCGCTTTTCCGCCCCCTGCGAGACCGCGCGGATCGCCGCGTCGGTGAATTTTCCCCAGCCGCAGTCGCGGTGGCTCGCGGGAGCGTGGGCGTCGACCGACAGTATCGCGTTCAAGAGCAGCACTCCGCCCCGCGCCCACGCTTCGAGCGAGCCCGTCGCCGGCACCGGACGGTGCAGATCCTCCGCATACTCCTTGAACAAGTTGCGCAGACTCGGCGGCAGCGTCACCCCCGCCGGGACGGAGAAGGCGAGGCCCTCCGCCTCACCCGGATTGTGGTAGGGATCCTGCCCCACGATCACGACCCGCACCGCTTCGGGAGGGGCGAGTTCGAAGGCGCGGAAGAGTTTGCCGCGCGGCGGATAGACCTCATGCTCCGCGCGGCGTTTTTCGACCTGCGCCAGCGCGGCGTCGGGGGCGGCTCCGGGGGCGTAACGCGCGATGAACTCGCGCCACTTCACGGGCAGTGCGTCCATGCTCACGGCTTCGGCTCCAGGATCACGAAGGAGGGCAGTCCGGGGAGTTCCCAGTGCTCCAGAAGCGCGCGGACGCGCGGATCGGAAAGGTCCTCCGCCTGAAATTTGACCACCACGAACTTGGCAAGTTCCGCCTTGACCGCCGGAGCCGACAGCACTTTTTCTTCCATGCGGCGGCAGTTGCCGCACCAGCTCGCCCAAAAGTCGATCAACACCGGCTTGCGCTCCTCGCCCGAACGCACCAGCGCACCTTCGAGTTTGGCGAACTCCTTGTCGGGGGAATACTTGCCCGGCAGCAGTCCGAAGCCGGTCTTCGCGTAGTACCCGGCGAGGACGAGGATCAGCAGGGCGAAGCCGTATTTAACGTACACCATGAATTTCCCCGGCTTCGGCAGCACCGCGAGCCCCATCCCCGCGAACGGCCACGGCAGGCCCATGCCGAGCCCCAGCGCCAGCGGCAACAGCAGCGCCGCCGGATGTCCCGCCTGATAACGCTCGGCGGTGAAGACGAGCACTGTCAGCGCCACCGGCGCCACGCACGCCCCGGCGAGCAGCGCCGCCACCATGCCGAGAAAAAACGCTCCGGCGGAGGCGCCGATTTTCAGATGCTCCGGCTTGAACTGCCAGCGGTTGAGACCGAAATCGAAGACTCCCGCCGCCGCCAGCGCCAAGATCAGAAACACCCCCGCGATCACGAAGTTGAAGACGCACGAACTGTTGAGGTCGCCGAAGCGCGCCCCGCCCAGCGCCACGACCGCGCCGACGATCCCGTATGCCGCCGCCATGCCGAGCGCGTAGCAGCCGCCGCGCAGAAAGCCCGTCCGCGCCCCCTGCCCCGACGCCTGTATGATCATCAGATTCACGGGGATCATCGGCAGCACGCACGGGGTCAGGTTAAGCAGCGCCCCGCCGAAGACCGCGAGCAGGATCAGCCACCAGATCGAACGGGCGTAAGCCGCCGCCGCATCCGGCGCCGCGCCGCCGCGCAGAAACGCGAGGAACCCTTCTTCCCCCGCCGTGCCGGAAAGTCTGCCGCGCAACGTGAACGGCAGTTTGTCCAGTTCCAGAGAAGCTACTCCGGCAGCGATCTCCGCCGCCGCCGTCGCGTCGGGAAGCAGCTGCAGCTCCTCCGGGGGCAGGCAGATTCCGGGCTGCCCCGCTTTGCCCCGGCGGCAGCCGCTGAATAACACCTTGACTTTGAACGGCGCGTTTCCCCGGTAGCGCCACACCGAACGCCCCGGCGGATAGATCCGCGTTTCGCCGAAGATGCCGTCCTTGTGGACCGCCTTCGCCGGAGCCGCCAGCAATGTCAGAACTTCGCCGTTGCGCCCGGAAAGCTGCATCGACAGCGTGTCCGCGTAGACGTAGTACTCCGGAGCGATCTCCAGTTCGAGTGCGAGTTCCCGCTCCGACACGCGGGTGCGCCAAGTGAACGGTTCCGCCGCCGCGAGCGTCGAAGTCCACGCCGCCGCGAACAGAACCAGTAAAACCGCTTTCATCCTCATCATCCGCCTCGTATGCCGAAATCGATCCGTCATCCCGTACTATACGCCGACGGCGGGACTTTTTCAAGTGTCCGCCTCAATCGCGGCCGCGGCGGTCGCGGTTTTCCCGCCCTCCCTGCGGATCGAGCATCCGCTTCATGATCGCCTCGATGCGTTTGTCGCGGTCGCGCTTCATCGCTTCGAGGCGGCGGGCGGCCTCCTGACTTTTGCGGTCGCGCTTACCCTTCTTGAGTTTGGCGCGCTGTTCTTCCAAAAAGCGGTCGTAGTCGATGCCGATCTGCTTTTTCAGCGCGGCGCGGTTCGCTTCGCTCGGGTCGCGGCGGCACACCCCGACGAGGCGCCGCGTCTCCTCGCTGAACTGCGGGCGCATCCCGTCGGGCGGGCGGCGGTCGCGTTTGTCGCGGCGATCCGACGGGCTGCCGTCCCCGCCGTCCCGGCGTTGACGGGACTGCTGCCGGAAGTCGCTTTGACCGTCCCGCGCTTCGGCGGTCCGGCGATCGCGGCGGTAGTTGCGGTACTGCTGCGGCCGGTCGAGCGGTTTGAGGCCCGACGTCAGACGGTATTCGGCAAGCGGCTTGTACCCCGCCGCCGCCATGAGTTCATCCCACTTTTCCGGCAGTTCGATCCTGACCGTGGCGAAGCCGCCGCCCGGTACGCACATCGTCTTGTTGCGGTTCTCGTCGCCGGTTATCAGGAGCGCGGTCTTGCCGGGAAGCATCACCGGAACGGTCTCCATCCGGGGTTGCCCCGTCCATGCGAGCCACGGCGGCGTCGCGGTCGTTTCGGCGTGTTCCTTGCGACCGAGGTTTTCGGCATGCCGCTCCACGGTGTAGCGGTCGGGGTCGAAACTGCTGCCCGGATTTCCCCAGTAATTCGCATAGGCGCGGTCGGCGAGCGGCCGGCGCGCCGCGGCGACCAGCGCCGCTTCCAGTTCCTCCTTCGATCCGAACTTGCGCGCGAGGTCGCGGGCGACGTAATTCGTGATCAGCATCGTGCGATAGACGAACGGCGTGCCGCTGCCGAGGGCGAACTGCTCCTTTTCGACCGCGTCCCACGCCATCAACTCCATGATCTTCTGCGGATCGGCGGTCGCCGGCGCGAGATTGTTGCCCCAGCAGAGCGCCGAAGCGGCGGTGAGGGTGTTGTCGTTGAGTTCGAACCCCTGCTGCATGTGATAGGGCCGCCAATCGAGCGCGATCGCCGCGGCGTCGTCTTCGACCATGCACCACGGCATCAGATAGCCGAAGGTGCCCATGCGGTTCTCCTTGATATGATAGCCGCCCAGATTCAGCATGGCGAGGTTGATGAAGCGCCCGATCCTCGCGTTGCGGATATTGGATATCTCGCCTTGCGAACTATCCAGTTCCAGCTGGCGGGCGACGGGACCGTTGATCCAGCAGAAGGGCGTCCAGGCGTGAGTGCTGGCCAGCGTGCGGCGGAAGTCCCCGTCGGTCATCGCCCTGACGAAGGCGATCAGTATCGGCATGTACTCGGGGGGACAGCCGGACATCACGCCGTTCACGGCCACCAGCCGGGGGGTCGCCTTGCGGTAGGCGGGCGGGATCGCCGCGATCACGGCGTCGGGTCCCAGATCGGTGTATTTGAGAAACTCGTTCACCCGTTCGGGCGTCGGCGGCACGATCGGCAGACCGTCGGTCCAGCCGTTTTGGGTGAAGCGCAGATTCACT
>CACZPY010000019.1 GCA_902783135.1 uncultured bacterium | reverse complement strand
TTCGCCGCGTTATCATTTCACGCGCGCGGACATCTGCGACGGCGATGCGGTGCGCCGGCTTTTCCGGGAGTTCGCGCCGGACGCGGTCATGCATCTGGCGGCGGAGTCTCATGTGGACCGCTCCATCGACGGTCCGCTGGAGTTCGTGCGCACCAATGTGCTGGGCACGGCGACACTGCTCGACGCGGCGCTCGAGTATTGGAAGACCCTGCCGGAAGACAGGAAACAAGCGTTTCGTTTTCAGCATATTTCCACCGACGAAGTCTACGGTTCGCTCGGCGATACCGGGCTGTTTACCGAAAAGACCCCTTATGATCCGCGTTCGCCCTACTCGGCGAGCAAGGCCTCCAGCGACCACCTGGTGCGGGCGTGGCATCACACCTTCGGGCTGCCGGTGCTGTTGAGCAACTGCTCCAACAATTACGGACCGTACCACTTCCCGGAAAAACTGATCCCGCTGGTGATCCTGAATGCGCTCGACGGAAAGAAACTGCCGATCTACGGCAGGGGTGAAAACATCCGCGACTGGCTGTTCGTCGAAGATCATGCGCGCGCGCTGTGGCTGATCGATCGCAAGGGCAGGGTCGGCGAGACCTACAACATCGGCGGGCGCAACGAGCGCACCAATCTGCAGGTCGTGCAGTCGATCTGCGCCATCCTCGACGAACTGCGACCCAAGGCGTCCGGCTCCTACGCCGATCAGATCACTTTCGTGACCGATCGTCCGGGGCACGATCTGCGCTATGCGATCGACGCGGACAAGTTGCGTAACGAACTCGGCTGGGAGCCGCGCGAGGATTTCGACAGCGGGCTCCGGCTCACCGTCAGATGGTATCTGGAAAACGATTGGTGGTGGCGCCCGATCCGCGAGGGCAAATATTCCGGCGAACGTTTGGGGGAGGGCAAGTGAGCACGAAAGGGATCGTTTTGGCGGGCGGCGCGGGAACGCGCCTTCACCCCATAACCCGCGGCGTTTCGAAGCAGCTTTTGGGTGTTTATGACAAGCCGATGGTTTATTACCCAATTTCGGTATTGATGTTGGCGGGTATCCGTGACATCCTTATCATCACCACCCCGGAGGATCAGTCGAGTTTTCAGCGGCTGTTGGGGGACGGCACGCGCTTCGGCATCAATTTTACCTACGCTGTTCAGCCGAAACCGGAGGGGCTGGCGCAGGCGTTTTTGATTGGCGAGGAGTTCATCGGCTCGGATCACGTGACGCTGGTTCTGGGAGACAACATCTTCTACGGCGCCAATTTGCGCAAGCTGGTGAGAAATGCCGCGGCGCGGGAAAGCGGCGCCACCGTATTCGGCTACTACGTCTGCGACCCGGAGCGCTTCGGCGTCGTGGAGTTCGACGAGAACTTCAAGGCGGTGTCGATCGAGGAAAAACCGACGAAGCCCCGTTCCAACTATGCGGTGACGGGACTTTACTTCTACGACAACGACGTCGTGGAGATCGCCAAGCACATCAAACCCTCCGCGCGCGGGGAGCTTGAGATCACTTCGGTCAACAACGAATATCTGAAGCGGGGAACGCTTCATGTCGAGCGCCTGGGGCGGGGATACGCCTGGCTGGATACCGGGACGCACGACGCGATGCTCGACGCGGCGAACTTCATCCGCACCATCGAGACCCGGCAGGGGCTGCAGGTGGCGTGTCTACAGGAGATCGCTTGGGAAAACGGCTGGATGTCTGCCGCCGAGGTGCGCGAAAGCTGTAGCGATCTCATCAAGACCGGATACGGTCAATATCTATTGAAACTGGTCGAGGATAAATGAACGTCATCAAAACAGCGATCGACGGCGTCGTCATTTTGGAACCGAAGATATTCGGCGATTCGCGCGGGTATTTCTTCGAATCGTGGAGCGAACGCGCCTTTGCCGCGGCGGAAGTCGACTTCCGCTGGGTACAGGATAACGAGTCCAAGTCGAGTTTCGGAGTACTGCGCGGACTCCATTGGCAGGCGGCGCCATACACGCAGGCGAAACTCGTCCGCGTGATTGTCGGCTCGGTGCTGGACGTGGCGGTGGACATCCGCAAAGGCTCGCCGACTTATGGAAAACATGTCGCGATCGAGCTTTCCGGTGACAATAAACGTCAGTTGCTGATCCCGCGCGGCTTCGCGCACGGCTTCGCGGTGTTGAGTGACGAAGCGGTGTTCGCCTACAAATGCGACAATGTATATATGCCGAGTGCCGAGCGCGGCATCCGCTTCGACGACCCGGATCTGGCGATCGACTGGCGCGTCAAGCCGGACAAGTGGAACTTGTCGCCCAAAGACGGCAGACACCCGTGCTTCAGTGAGATCACCCCGTGGAAGGAAGCGCAATGAAAATCCTTATCACCGGCGGCAAGGGAATGCTGGGCGGCACGCTGCAGCGGGAGTTTTCCGATTGCGAGGTCGTGGTCGCCGACCTCCCCGAGTGCGACATCACCGATCCGGCGGGCTTTGAGCGTTTTCTCGCCGCCGCCCGTCCGGATGCCGTGATCCATTGCGCGGCGATGACCGCGGTCGATCGCTGCGAGAGCGAACCGGAGTTGGCATGGCGCCTCAACGCCTTCGGGTCCGGCGTCGTCGCCGCCGCCTGCCGCCGTCAGGCGGTGCGGCTGATCGCGATCTCTACCGATTATGTGTTTTCGGGCGACCTGGATCGCCCGTATCACGAATTCGATACGCCGGGCGCGCGGACGGTCTACGGGATTACCAAGTTTGCCGGCGAGGAGCAGGTGCGGCGCTTCTGCCCCGAACATCTGATCTGCCGCATTTCGTGGCTTTACGGCGGAAACGGTCCGAGTTTTGTTCACACGATGCTGAAATTGGCGGATTCCGGTCCGGAGGTGCTCAAGGTGGTTTCCGATCAGATCGGCAATCCCACCAGCACCAACGCAGTGGCGCGTCAGCTGCGGCTGCTGTTGGCGCGTCCCGAATTGAACGGGACCTTCCATCTGACCTGCGAGGGCGAGGCGTCGTGGTACGAATTCGCTTGCGAGATCTTCCGTCAGGCGGGGGTGACTCGCCGGGTGGAACCCTGTACGACTGCCGAGTTCCCGCGTCCGGCGCCGCGCCCCGCCAATTCGAGGCTGGAGAAGCGTATGCTCCGGTGGTGCGGTCTGCCGCCGATGCCGGATTGGCACGACGCTTTGGCGGAGTTCATGCGGGAACGGAGAGCCTGATTTTATTGCGGAAGATGGCATGAAACGGCAAAAAAAGCTTTTTTTTTCGTGAAGTCGGTTTGAAATTACGGTCCAGCCGGGCTATCTTTTAAAATATTGAGTTATGGTTTTTATTCAGCGGCTCCCGATGTCGCTCTCGTTTGAACGGGAAGGCTGAACCAAGTCTGATAAGTTCGAAACAGAGTGGAGGAAGAAAATGAAGGATGAAAAGATCGTCCGGTACGAAAAACCGCTTATGAGCGCTTACCGCTTCCTGTGTCCGGTCGACGGAGATTATGTGGCTCCATCTGCCGGCGGCGACATTGACGAAGGTTGCGATGGCGGAGACTTTGACGAGTAAGGATTAGTTCTTCCCGCCTCCGGGGTGCTGCCTCATGCGTCGCGAAGTAGTTCGTATCGGGATCATATATGGCGGTTTTTCGGTGATTTTCAGCTGAAAAGCAAAAAAAATTGAAAAAAATTCGGTTTACCGTTTGCAATTGTGCTGTCGTGGTAGTATAGTTAGTGCATGACAATGGATTTTGTCCTTTGCTGTTGCGGCAAAGAACAGCGGTAGAATTTTGATACTGAGTTGAGATAAGTTTTGTGGAGGCAATCAAAATGAAGCAGAGTGATCGTATCACTTACGAAAAGCCGGAACTGTCGACTTATGGATTGTTCTGCACCGTCAAGGGAGCAGACGGTTTGAGTCAGGGCGGAGATATCGCCGAAGGTTGCGACCCCAGCGGGTTCGACGAGTAAGTCACTGTAGACTTGCCGAAAGTTGTGCGGAGACGGTAAAAGGTCTCCGCTTTTTTTTGCCCGGATTCGGATCATCACCCGCCGCACGCGTATGCGAGCCCCCGACACAATACCGGCGGACGAATACGGATAAGTACGGAGTAGTACGGATGGGTGCGGAGGATGTCTGGCGTACGCACGGGCGAGTGCGGAGTTTCCGCAAACGCCGATGTCCGGGGGCCGGTCCCGCCTGCTCCGTATTCATCCGTCCCACTCCGCATCCGTACACCGCGGTGCGCGTATGCGCGCGTAAAAAAAGCGGTTCCCGTTCCGTGATCCCGGCGTGAACCCTCAAAAAAAAGACAAACAGTTGCGTTTTCTGCTTGAAAAGTCGGTCGGGCGGGGGTATTTTATACAATACATCGGAAAACCCGGTGGGTTGATAGCTCAGTCGGCAGAGCATCGCCCTTTTAAGGCGGTGGTCCCGGGTTCGAGCCCCGGTCAACCCACCATTTTTTTGTTCTCCGGCGGTGCGGCGGACGGCGACAAGCCCCGCCGAAGCGGAGAACGACCCGGTTTTTTGCAAAAAAAGTTGTTTTTTCGGTTGCAAAGCTGGCGAATGCAGTTATATTATGATTTTGTTTCACTCGTCTTTTGAACGGGTGAAATGAAATATGTGCTCGGATGGCGGAACTGGCAGACGCGTATGGTTGAGGTCCATATGGAGCAATCCTTGGGGGTTCAAGTCCCCCTCCGAGTACCATTTTAGGCGTTTCGGATGCCTACATAGCTCAGTCGGTAGAGCACATCCTTGGTAAGGATGAGGTCTCCGGTTCAAGTCCGGATGTAGGCTCCAGTTTTGATGTATGTAGCAAGTTCGGCAAACCGAAAGAAAGCAACCTGTACAGGAGGCAAAAAAATGGCTAAGGAAAAATTCGAAAGAAGTAAGCCGCATGTCAACATCGGTACGATCGGTCACGTTGACCACGGCAAGACCACGCTGACCGCCGCCATCACGATGGCGATGAACAAGAAGTACGGCGGCGAGATCCGTCGCTACGACGAGATCGACAACGCGCCGGAAGAAAAGGCGCGCGGAATCACGATCAACACCGCTCACGTGGAATATCAGACCGAGAAGCGTCACTACGCGCACGTCGACTGCCCCGGACACGCCGACTACATCAAGAACATGATCACCGGCGCCGCTCAGATGGACGGTGCGATCCTCGTGATCGCCGCGACCGACGGCCCGATGGCGCAGACCTACGAACACGTGCTGCTGGCCCGTCAGGTCGGCGTGCCCGCGATCGTCGTCTTCATGAACAAGGTCGACCAGCTGGACGATCCGGAACTCCTCGAGCTCGTCGAGATGGAGATCCGCGACCTGCTGAACAAGTATGACTTCCCCGGCGACGACACCCCGATCATCAAGGGTTCGGCGCTGAAGGCGCTCGAGGCCGAGGGCGATCCCGCGAACCCCGACACCAAGTGCATCTTCGAGCTCATGGATGCGGTCGACAGCTTCATCCCCGAGCCGAAGCGCGACACCGAGCTGCCGTTCCTGATGCCGATCGAAGACGTGTTCTCGATCGAAGGCCGCGGCACCGTGGTCACCGGCCGTGTCGAGCGCGGCGTGGTCAAAGTCGGCGACGACGTCGAGATCGTCGGCATCAAGCCGA
>CACZPY010000018.1 GCA_902783135.1 uncultured bacterium | reverse complement strand
CTCACGACGACCTGTTCCGCGAGTTCGCACCGGCGGGGCGCTTCGGTTTTGCCGCGCGCTTTTCGGCGCGCCGCTGGGTCGGCAAAACGCCGCCGAAGGACGATCCGGAAGGCAAGTACGCCACCTGCGGTTTTTTCCGTTCGGGGCAGTACAGCGTGATGTATTTTCAGTTGTGGTGCAACTCGGTCGACGATGCCGAGTACTATAAACTCTTGGACTATATCGCGGCGCTGGCGATCCCGGAGGTCGGCGAACTCAAGTGGCGGGTCTTCCACGGCAAGGCGGCGGCGAGGGTAGCTTCCGCCGAACTCGCCAGGCGCTTCCCCGAGGAGGTGTTGCGCCCCCTGCGCCCCTACGTGGTACGCCTCGACGGGAACAAGTGGATCGTATGCGGCACCCCGTGGCGCGCGACTCCGGAGAACCGGAAGGCAGGGAGTTCCGCACCGCGTGGGGTGAAGGCGATTATCGACGGCCCGTCCGGCAAAGTCGTTGAAGCCGGACGGCTGCCTTCTTCAGCCGGAAAAGGCACGGAACAAAACCGGGACAGAAAATGAAACTGGAACTGCACGCCCATTCGCGGGAGATCTCTCCCTGCGGGCATCTGTCGCTCGACGAACTCACCACGCTCTACCGTGACGCGGGATATGACGCGCTGGTGCTGACCAACCACTTCAGCACCAACGTCGCCGGTGTCCTCGCCGCCAAACGCGGCATTTCGGATTTTCACCGGGCGTACTTCGAGTGCATCGCCGCCGCGGAGGAGATCGGCAGATCCAAAGGACTGCTGGTGCTGCCGGGCTGCGAATTGCGCTTCGACCACTGCGCCAACGATTATCTGGTCTTCGGCATGAGCGCCGATATGTGCCGCGACTGGCGGAGCATCTGCGCCATGAAGGAAAGGAATTTCGGCGATTTCGCCCGGGACAACGGCATTTTGTTCTATCAGGCGCATCCCTTCCGCGACGGCATGACCGTCGTCGCCCCGGAGTGCCTGTTCGGGCTCGAAGTTCTGAACACCAACCCGCGCCACGACGGCCGCAACCGGATCGCCGAAGCGTGGGCGGATATGCACCATCTGCACAAGATCGCGGGGTCGGACTGCCACCGGCTGCCGGATGTCGGCACCTCAGCGATCGTCACCGGAGAAAAGGTCGAAAATATCGCCGACCTGCTGCGGGTGCTGAAAAACGATCTTTACCGCATCGAACATTGCGGTAAAGGCTGTTGACGTTCACCTATTTCGGCAGGTGGCGGAAGACTTCGGAAATATCTCCCGCGCCCAACACCGCCAGCAGCAGCGGCCGGGTGTCGCCGGGGCAGGGGACGATGGCGGTATTTGCCGTTTCTTCCCATCCGCAATCGAGGCAGCGCGCGTTGGGGAGCGCCGCGGCGAGGGTGGAACTGTCGACCTTTCCCGATTCGGTCCACGCGGCGAAGACCGGTACGATCAGCACCGAGTCCGCTTTGGCGAGTTCGTGTTTGAACCCGTCGAAGAAGTACTCCAGCCGGGCATAGCGGTGCGGCTGGATCAGCACCCGCAGGTGATGCCCCGGATATTGGTGACGCAGCAGCTTCAATGCCGCCGCGATCTCGCTCGGATGATGTGCGTAGTCTTCGATCACGACGAGGCGGTCGGAACGGTGACGCAGCTGCATCCTTCTGCCGATGCCGGGGAAACTGCGCGCCGCCGCCTCCGCCTGTTCACGCGGTACGCCGAGATACACGGCGGCGGTGACGGCGAGGCGGACGTTGGCGGCCTGAAAACCGTAGAAGCCCAAGTATTCCTCCGCGATATCCGTCAGCCGTTCCGCCGATGGGTGAGCGGCGAAGAGCCGGTCCGGGTTGGCGCCGGCGCAATAGATCAGATGCCGGCAATGGCTGCCGAAGCCGGCGAAGTTCTTCATCAGCGCCGCCGCGCCGCCGACGCTCCAAGCATGATCTTCCTCGATGTTGGGGACTATTCCGAGTTCGGCATGGATGCAGGTGTGGGTGCCGTCGGATTCGTCGACTTCGGTGACGAATAGATCGCGCCCCGCTCCCGGCGAACAACTGCCGACTCCGTTGAGGTCGGCGCCGATCAGGAACGCGGGAGACTTTCCCGCTGCGGTCAGGATGTGCGCGATCAGCGCGGTGGTGGAACTCTTGCCGTGAGCGCCGGAGACGGCGATCACCCGCCGGTAGGCTTCCGCCAGTACGGCGAGAAACTCTCCGCGCCGGATCTGCGGTATGCCGAGACTTTTTGCCGCCATACGCTCCGGGTTGTCTTCCGGCACCGCGGACGAATAGACCACGAGCGCCGCATCCGGGGGCAGATTTTTCGCATCGTGCCCGATGGCGACGCGGATCCCGTGGCGGGCGAGTTCTTCCGTTTTGGCGTTTGCGGCGCAGTCGGAACCGGATATGTTCCACCCTTGACCCGACGCCAGCAGCGCCAGCGGCGCCATTCCGGCGCCGCCGATGCCGATCATATGCAGATGGCGTTCGGCAATGTTCTCCGCATTCATTTTTTTACCTTGGCGGCAAGTCGTTTTTCCACGGAAGCGAACAATTTGGCGAGATCGATGCGGCGGATCCGGCATGCGTCCAAATATTGTTTTTCGGATTCCCGGCGTTCTTCCGCGGAAAGTTTCATGTAATCGAAGAAACCTGCAATGTCGGCGGCGATCGTTTTTGCGGAAACGATCGTTCTGCGGCATTCGGCGACGTCTATCCAGCAGAATTTCATGCCGTCCGGGTCCTCCCGATACAGCAGATTGAAAGGGGTGAATCCGCGATGGCGGATCCCGGAATCGTGAAGTTTTGCCAACAGCCTCAAGTGTCCGCAGATAAACTCCCGCCGCTTGGATATGTCGTTCTCATATATGCCATCTCGGGTAAAATCCCGTCCGTCCCGGAAGCCTTCGGCAAAGCGGGAAACCATAAACGCGTTTTTGAGAACAAAACCTTTCCTGAGCTCTCCGACCGCCAGCAAATCCGGCAGCGGCAACCCCACTTTCTTCAGCCGCATGTAGTTGATCGCCTCGGCGGCAGAGGGCGACGGACGAAGCAGATACTGATGGAAGTTCCTTATGCGGAAAAAACTTTTGTAGGCAACGGAAAATCCCCGCTCGGTTTGAGCGCGCAGAACGAATTTGCTGCCGGTTTTCCATATCACCGGAGATACTGTCCCGTCGGGCAGAAAGGCTCCGGCATCATGAAGCCGGGAGAACTCGTCGGCGAAATCGTTCCTGACCCACCCCCAGGAACGATGCAGACGTATCATCATCGGAGAAAAGCACGGGGTTGTCCGACAGTTCCCAATCATGTCCGATTCGCTCAGTTGTTCTCGAACTGGGTGTCGTACAAGCGTTTATATACGCTGCCCGCCTTCGCCAGAAGTTCTTCTTCCCGTCCGCTTTCGACGATCCTGCCGTTCTGCATGACGATGATCATGTCCGCGTTGCGGATCGTGCTCAAACGATGGGCGATGGCGAACACGGTGCGGTTGGTCATCACCCGGTTCAGCGCTTCCTGCACCAGTTTTTCGGTGACGGTGTCGAGCGCACTGGTGGCTTCGTCAAGGATCAGGATCGGCGGGTTGCGCAAGATGGCGCGGGCGATGGCGACGCGCTGTTTTTCACCGCCGGAAAGTTTGAAGCCCTTTTCCCCGACTTCGGTGTCGTAGCCCTCGGGGTGATTGCCGGAGACGATGAAATCGTGCGCGTTGGCGAGCTTCGCGGCGGCGACGATCTCGTCGCGCGTCGCATCCGGTTTGCCGTAGGCGATGTTGTCGGCGATGGTGTCGTTGAAAAGTATCGCGTCCTGATTGACCACTCCGATCATCCGGCGCAGCGACGCGATGGAATAATCGCGCAGATCCACATCGTCGATGGTGATCGCGCCGGAATCCACGTCGTAGAAACGCGCCAGCAGATTGGCGACGGTGGTCTTGCCCGAACCGGTCTCGCCGACTACGGCGACCATGCTGCCGCGCGGAATATCAAAGGAAACGTGATCGACCACCGTGTGGTCGTCATAGGAAAAACTGATGTCCCGTATGGATATCCGATCCTTGAACTCGGCGAATTCGACGGCATCCTTTTTCTCGGGCAGCGCGGTATCG
>CACZPY010000017.1 GCA_902783135.1 uncultured bacterium | reverse complement strand
TCCGTGACGGAGTACGGAGAGGAATGGGCGCGTAAAATCGACGGGAACTTTGAGACAACGATCATCCGCGTCGTCATCCCAGCAGGATGTCCGCCGCGTCGTCCTGGTGGATGGTCATGCTGCTTCCCATCACCCGCACCCGAAGCAAACCGCCGAAGGGAGCCTTGGATTCCAGCAGCAGTTCGCTGCCGGGGACCAGTCCGACATCCGCAAATTTCTTGCGCCCCCGCGATTCGGGCAAGATCCTGATGATGGTGGCTTTCTCGCCGACGGGCAGATCCGCCAGCGTTTTCCCGGTGGTCGAAGTCTTTTCGCTCATGGTCACAGCCTCTACAATTATATCCAGCTAATCGCCTGTATGATCTAACAAGTACAATATATCACAACGATATCTGTTTTTCAATTAGCATTATCTAATTTTTTTAATTTCGTTGGAGATCGACAATTGACGGAACGGGGATATATTATCGGGGAAGAGAAGCGGCATTCTGAGAAGCTTCTCGCTCCGCGAGTAAGGTTGATGTTGAGTTTACGGCGCGGCTTCGCCGCTTCATGGCTGTATTGTGCGGGGCGGCTTGCGGCGTTTTTTCTGTTCGGTTTGATCCGGGGGAGGGTTAAACTGTATGAAAAATCCCCTCCGGGCAATACATCCGGGAGGGGACTTTCACCGCACGTCGTCCCGTTCTGCGCTATGAGCGCTTATCCGCCGCGGCGAACATTCCCGCGAGTTTATTGTACGTCACCGGCTTGAGGAGGATGCCGGTGAAGAGTCCGGTCCGGGCGTCGCGTTTAAACTCCGTGTCGGCCGTCACTGCAAAACAGGGCAGGGCGCCGAAGCGGGGATCGGCCCGGAGCTTTTCGACGAACTCGATACCGTTCATATTCGGCATCCAGAGGTCGGAAAGGATGAAATCGTGCGGATCGCCCGCCTTGAACGCCTTGTCGAGTTTCGCGAGCGCCTCCAAGCCGTCGCTCGCATGGTCGATCGCGGCGACGCCCGCGCGCTTCAGAAAGGCGGTCAGCACCGAACGGTTGACCTTGGAATCGTCGACGACCAACACGTGTTTCGGCAGTCCTTGGAGCGCCGCGACCGGTTCCGGTTCGGGGGCGGCCGGCGTCTTCTCATCTTCGGTCACGACGCCCGAAATACGGATACGGAACGTCGATCCATTGCCGAGTTCGCTTTCGACGACGAGTTCGCCGCCCATCACTTCGACCAGACTCTTGCAGATGGAAAGTCCCAGTCCCGTCCCCATCGCCCGATCCGCCGAATGGCTCGGGTTCTGAACCTGAACGAACGGGTCGAGAATGCGCGTCATCATGTCGGGCGCGATGCCGCAGCCGGTATCGGATACGGATACCTCGAGGGTCGTTCCGGAATAGGAGGCGGCAACCGTCACCGATCCCTGCGCGGTGAATTTGACCGCATTCCCGACCAGATTGAAGAGGATCTGACGGAAGCGGTGCTCGTCCAGCATCACCGTCGGCACCTTCGCCGTCCGGTTGACAAGTTCGATTCCCTTGCCGTCGGCGGTCAGCCGGAAGGAGGCGAACACCTCGTCCGTCAACTGAAACAAGCATACCGGTTCCGGCTGGAGCGTCATATTTCCCGACTCCATCTTCGCGAGGTCGAGCACGTCGTTCACGAGCTGCAGCAGCGTGGTGCCGCTGGCGCGGATGGATTTCAGCGCCTCGTCCCTTTCCGCCTGATCTTTGACCCCGAACTGAAGAAGTTCGGAATAGCCGAGGATCGCGTTGAGCGGCGTACGGATGTCATGGCTCACGATACTGAAGAACATGCTCCGGGCCTTTTCCGCCGCCTGAGCGCGCTCGAGCGCCTTCTCGAGTTCGACCATGTGACTTGCCGTCTGCTCGTGCTCGATGACGGTCCGCCGCAGTTCGGCGCGTATGTTCTCGACGAGGAAGATGTGGACGAAGCAGTTGCCGATGAGGCAACCGAGCGCGTAATACGGCCAGAGCGGCCAGATGATCTGAAGGATAATGGCTACCGCCATGGTGAGGCAGAACAGCAATACCACCGTGTTCCGCTGGCGCATGGAATCCCGGCTGTGGAGGACCTTCACCAACACTACACACGCCATCACGACATTAAAGGCGACCAGCGGGTAGAAGATGAGGTGCCGCAGGGGACCGGCAACGTAACTGCCGTTCCCGTCGAAATGGAAAATGCAGTTGTTGAAGATGTTGACCGCCATCAGCACTATGTCAAGGGCCAAAAGCGCGTATCCGAAGCAGCGGAGCGTGCGCGCCGCCCATTTGCTCAGGTCGAGATAAGCGATGACCGCACGGCACCACAGCAAGACGGATACGGCGATCGCGATGTAGTAAAACATCGTATCGACATACAGGAGACGCGTCCAGCCGAGCCCCGCCAGGATCCCCCAGCACGCATCGGTTATGTAGTAGGCGAAGACCCCCGCCAGAAAGGCGCGATATTCGCGCGCGGCGCGCGCATCCATCCTCGCCCGCCCGGTGATCATATTGAAGTTGATGATCAGATGGATCACCATCGCGATGAAGGCGATCACGGAATAGATGTAGTCCTGCATACGATTTTCCCGTAGGGTTGTCCGGACGCCTCATTTTCCGAGTTGATGCGGGAATCGGGGACTTCGTATGGAAAAATCCCCATTCCCGCATTTTGCGTTACCCCTATAATATATTTTCTCCTGAAGCATTTATCAAACGCCGCTTTTTCGCCGACCGTATTTCTTTCGGATAGTCCATGCCCGCCGTCCGGATTTGTCCTCATACAGATTTTTTGGAAAAACAGTTGCAGGGGATGCTTCACGTTTGAAAACTCCGGCGACTGGCGGTAACTTATATCGGTATTGTATGGTCAAAAACAGATTTTATAATGTGAGGACACTATGTTTTATTACATATCTTCCGTTTCAAGTGGCTTGACCGTCAACGACAACGATTATGTGTACCTTGAAGGGGGCATGCTGATTTCCGCTACCGTCAACAGTGGCGGAGGGATAAATGCTAATTTTCGTGGTTGGGCATCGGCGGTCAAGGAAAACGGCGGGGCCGTAGGAGATTATAATACCGACAGTGGCGTAGTCTCCTATACCCCCCACAGTTTCAGCGGGTTGGTATTTGCGAAAGATCAATCTCATCCCTACACCAACGGCACCGTGCACTCCGGAACCACTGCGACCGCGATCAAGGTCGGCAGCGGCGGCGATTTTGACGTTTACTCCGGCGGCACCGCTCTGAACGTCACTTGGACGCCCTGCATCGGCGAAGTTTATGCATATGACGGCGCGACGGTGACCTTTACCAGCAATTACCGGGGAGTGTATTTCGGTTCCGACGATCAATTGCTCTCTTCGGCAATGACGATAGATGGCAAGACGATCTGCGGTCACTCCATGTATGTGATGAACGGCGGTTCGGCTGGCCGGATCGTCGTGTCGAGCGGTTATATGTACATATCTTCCGGCGGTACCGCGAACCAGACTGTCATATCCACCGGTATGTATGGGGCCAATGTTTACGTTTGTAACGGAGGGGTGGCAAATTCGACCGCAGTGAACAGCAACGGTTGGCTTTACGTCCAGTCCGGCGGCGTTGTGAACTCGACCATCGTGTCTAATGGCTATATGTACATATATTCCGGCGGCAGGGCGAGTAGGACCACCGTGAGCGGAGGTTTTTTTGGAAGTGAACATTATTCGTATCTCTATATCAGCGGCGGCGGAACGGCGGTTTCGGTCACCGTGTCGAGCGGCGGCTTCATGGTCGTTGACAGCGGCGGTACCGCATTGAACGTGGCGTGGACGCCCTGCATTGGCGCTCTCAACGTCAGCTACGGCGCGAAGATTTCCTTCGTCAGCGAGTATAAGGGGGTGTATTTCGGTTCCAACGACCGCTTGCTCTCTTCGGCGGCGACGATGACCGGCAAGACCCTTGTCTCTCCGGATTCCTGCACAAATTCGATGTATGCGATGAACGGCGGCGTCGTGAATTCGACCATCGTGTCGAGCGGCGGCAGTTTGTACGTCTGGTCCGGCGGCAAGGCGAACAAGACCATCGTGCGCAGCCGCGGCAATGTCAACGTCTCCTCGGGCGGCACGGTGACTTCGATCACCGTGAGCAACAGCGGCGGTCTGGATATCGAATACGGCGGATCAGCGACGGAGATCAATGTATTGCAGGGCGGATCCATTTTCATGACCGT
>CACZPY010000016.1 GCA_902783135.1 uncultured bacterium | reverse complement strand
GAGGGGATCGCCGCGCCAGGTGGGTTCGTCGACGCTGAAGTAGCCGACGACCGCGGGGTGCGAGGCGATCCCGCCGTATTTCTTTTTGAAATCCCGGAGATATTCCCGAAGCTGTTCCGGGGTGCGGATCCGGAAGACCGCGGCGGGCAGTTCGGGCAGCGCGTACAGCCCCGCCGCGTCGGCGATGTCAAGGTTGGCGATCGGGCACTCGATGATGTTGAAGCCCAAGTTCACGAAGCGCGGGTAACTTTCCTCGAACGGGAGCGGCCCGCGGTTGCGCCACGTCATGATCGGGAAAAACGGCTTGCCGTCGAGGAACATGCGGTGCTGTGCGTCGAAGGCGACTTCATGCGAGTAGTCGGCGGGCTTTTCGCCGCGCACGGTGAAGACGTCTTTCACGACCGCGAGCGCCTTGCCGTCCGCGCCGAGCGCGGCGACTTCCAGGTCATAGCGTCCCGTCTTCTCCGGCACCGGGAAGCCGAAACGGACCTCGGCGGCGGCGGGGAACTCTCTGGTCACGCCGTTGAAACTTACGCGGATCCTGTCGGCTTTGACGGCGGCGAAGGCGCTGCCCGAAAACTCGCCCGGGGTCCCGGCGGCGGCGCCGCGAGTGTAGTTCCACGGCGCGTCGAACACGACTTCGAGCGGGATGCCGATGAAATCCACTTCGCGAAGCCGGATGTTGTCGAAGTACACGGTGCCGGGATCGCGCAATTCGCCGACCAGCGCGACCACGTTGTCGCGGTTGGCGGTGAAGTAGATGGATTTATGCTGCCAGCGGCTGAAGGAGTCCTGCCAGTTCGCGGTGGTCGAATAGGGATGCCCGTCGGCTTCGACGAGGGCGAGCCGGTACCACGTGGCGTTCTGGCTGTCGGTGAATTTGGTGTCGTCGCCGCCGCGGGCGTCGTAGCTCAATTCGTAGTGGCGCCCGCGCCGGATCAGCAGATCGGGCTGCCGGATCTCGGCTTTCCGCGCCGTCCCGTCGAGGCGGACGACCTTGCCGTGCCCCTCCGCTTCGGTGACGACGGCGTTGCGGAGCTGCCATTCCTTGGCGCCCTGCTCGAAGTCGCCGTTCTTGAGCGACGCCTCGCCGGGGAAGATCCGCAAATCGGCGATCTCGATGTACTCGCCTCCCGGCTGGGTGGCGATCACGGCGTAGGGGACGTTCGGAACCGGCGCTTCCGGCATGGCAACGAGGTGGCGGAGCTGCTGCCACTTTTCGGAGCACTTCACATCCTTCCGGATCTGGCTAAAGCGCTGTTTGCCGCCGCGTTCGACGCCGTAGATGAAACTCGTGCCGGCGCTCCCGCGGTAGCGGAGGCTGAAAAGATAGGTCTTGCCGGGTTCGAGCGGCACGCCCCACTGCACGAAGTGGCGGCGTTCCTTGGGGTGAGGACGAAAGCGGACCGCGTTTTTGCCGTCGGGACCGGGTACTATCTCAAATACCGCACCGTTGGGGGTGCTCCAAAGCGAAGGAATTTTTTTGCCCCCGTCGGAAACGGTCATGCCGAGATCGCCGTTGCGGAGCAGATCGTCGGCGCTCCGGGGCGGGAGTTCCTGCAGCCGGAGATCGGCGACTTCGATGGTGCCTTCACCGGGTTCGGCGGTGACGACGGCGTAGGGTCTCTTGCCGGTGGCGGACGGCATGGCGACGAAAAGTTCGCCCGTCCGCCACTCATCGGAGCACTCGAACTTCCGGATCCCGAGCGGGTGACCGTTGCGTTCGACGTAGAACATCCCCTTGGCGCCCGGAGCGCCGCGATAGCGCAGAGTGAAAAGGTACTCTTTGCCGGGGACGAGCGGCACGCCCCACTGGATGATGTTGCCGCGGTTTTCGGCGTCAAGGATGAAGCGGACGGCGTTTTTGCCGTCGTCGAGTTTCACGACCTCGAAAGCGGCCTTGCAGTTGGTCGCCCAGTACGAGGGGCGGAGTTTGCCTCCCGCCTTGCCGGTCTGTTTGAAATCGCCGTTGCGGAGCAGATTGTCCGCCGCGCCGGCGAACGATACTGCCGCGAGCACCGCGACGGTCAAAAATATGCGTTTCATATATGGAATACTCCTTCCCCCTCTAAAAAAACAAACCGGCGGCAGGTGTGAAACAGAAGCCGCCGGTGCGGATTTCGCCTTCGTCATCAATAGGGCACGCTGGTCACCGACGGGATCGGCTTGCCCAGCAGCGGATCGCAGAAGGCCGTCACCGCGAACGACACGAAATACTGCGGAGTGGAGGTGCCGCCGCCTTTGCTTCTGGCGTAGAAGAACTTGCTCAGTCCCATCGGCTCGGTGCCAGCGACGCTGCCGGCGACGGTCAGCAGATTCAGCCGCCCCGCGTGCACCGGAGTTGCGTAGCCGTAGAAATTGGTGGCGCCGCTCTTGCCGACGCCCGCGTTCCACAGGATCGTCGACGAACTCTGGATATGGTTGTAGTTCAAGCTGTCGACGAGCAGCAGCCGCTCGGAGGGGGAGACGTCCTTGACGTAATTCCCCGCGGATTCGGATTCGTTCTTGTAGCCCCGCGAAAGCCGCGGATGGTTCAGCGGGATGGCGGCGTAGGTCGGGCACTGGCTCTGATTGTTGTGGTAATTGCTGCCGTATGCCTGCCAGAAATCCACGTTGCCGGGATCGTCGACATGCGGAGTGAGCGGGCAGCGCAGGAAGCTCGGCACGCTCTTGGTCAGCCGGGAGAATCTTGCGCCGGTGGGGTTTTCCCACCATGCGGCGTCGTTGGTGTCGTCGAGTTTGATGTACTTGCCGCGGTGGAGACCGCCGAAGAGCCAGCTGGAGATCCGAGTGGTTTCGGTCGGCTGGCCGGAGTACCAGAATCCGTTGTGATCGTCCATATACTGGGTCGCGAGGATGCCCGCCTGTTTCAAATTGGAAACGCAGCCGGAACTTTTGGCGCGGTCGCGCGCGGACTGCAAAGCGGGCAGCAGCATCGCGGCGAGGATCGCGATGATCGCGATGACGACCAAGAGTTCGATCAGCGTGAAACTACGTTTTTTCATCATATTCCCCCTTCGGTATGATCCATGCAAGTAGCGTTTGTTTTTCGTGAACTTCGGGATTTTTGGGACCCCTGGGATCTTCGGGGGTATGCCGCCCCGCCTTTATCCCAAGACTCTCAAAACTCTCGAAAAAATCGGCGGGGACCGCCGCCGGGGCTGTCGTACGGACCCCGGCGGCGGCGCCTCGCCGCAGATATTACGCCAGT
>CACZPY010000015.1 GCA_902783135.1 uncultured bacterium | reverse complement strand
TTTTCCACCAGCGCCTTGAACTCCGCGGGCTCCCTGACCGCCAGATCAGCGAGAACCTTGCGGTTCAACTCGATATTGGCTTTCTTCAGAGCGCTCATAAACTGGCTGTAATTCACGTTCAGCGCGCGGCACGCCGCGTTGATGCGGACGATCCACAGACCGCGATACTGCTGCTTCTTCTGCTTGCGCCCCTCGTAGGAGTGGACCAGCGCCTTGTCCACCGCGTCGTAAGCGACCCGGAGGTTCTTGCTGCTGTTGCCGTAGAAACCCTTCGCCCGGTCGAGGACCTGCTTGCGGCGACGGCGGGAAGGAACTGCATAAGTGCTTCTCATGATCTAGTTCTCCTTTCCCTTACAGACCGTACGGCAGAGCCGCCTTGATCCGGCTGGCCTCGGCATGGGAGATCGCCCCATCCTGACGCACTCGTCCGCCAGTTGGCTGATCGGATGCTTGTGCCCGAGCCTGCCGCGGCGACCGGAGAGGGTCACATCGACCTCCTCCCCGCGGTCCGCGGCGGCGGTCAGACGCGACCTGGCGGCGTCGAGCGCCTCCTCGATCGCGGCGCGCCCGGTGTTGAACGCCGTGCCGGTCTCGCGCCGCTCTTCCGGGGGCACTTCGCCCATGCGGCGGGAAAGCGCGGGGAACAAACCGTTCCGGCTCAAATATTCGATCCGCACCGCCTCGATGTCCGCCGGCGACGCGGCGCGGTCCAACGCGGTTTTCGCCGCGGCTACCGCCCGTTCGATCTCTGCAATGATGCTGTTCATTCCGGATAATCCCGTATGTTGTTTGGCTATTCTCGCGTTACGCGCGCGCGTACTGCGCCGCCCACGCGAGGATCGTATTTCAAGGACCGCCGCCCGCCCGGGCGGAGCGATCCGCATAACTCCCATCCACATTCCCGCCGATGCCGGCGGAAAGTCAAAAAAA
This sequence comes from uncultured bacterium, assembly GCA_902783135.1. Classification (GTDB taxonomy): domain Bacteria; phylum Verrucomicrobiota; class Lentisphaeria; order Victivallales; family Victivallaceae; genus UBA1784. The sequence goes on along the minus strand of CACZPY010000015.1, from coordinate 2,274 downwards.
GCAAAAAGCAGCTTGAAGTTGGCGAATACTCACCAATTCAAGCTGCCCGTTCCGTTCGATGCGGTGTCTCAGCGGGTGACTTTTTCCACCAGCGCCTTGAACTCCGCGGGCTCCCTGACCGCCAGATCAGCGAGGACCTTGCGGTTCAACTCGATATTGGCTTTCTTCAGAGCGCTCATAAACTGACTGTAATTCACGTTCAGCGCGCGGCAGGCGGCGTTGATACGGACGATCCACAGCCCGCGATACTGCTGTTTCTTCTGCTTGCGCCCCTCGTAGGAGTGCACCAGCGCCTTATCCACCGCGTCATAGGCGACCCGGAGGTTCTTGCTGCTGTTGCCGTAAAAACCCTTCGCCCGATCAAGGACCTGCTTGCGGCGGCGACGGGAGGGAACTGCATAAGTGCTTCTCATGATCTATCTCTCCTTCTTCCGCTTACAGACCGTAGGGCAGAGCGGCCTTGATCCGGCTGCGCTCGGCGGGGGACACCGCGGCGTCCTGACGCAGACGACGCTTGCGTTTCGCGTTCTTCGAGGATTTCAGGTGACGCGCGCCCGCCTTGTGATGGCGGAACTTGCCGGTCCCCGTCTCTTTGAGACGCTTCGCGGCGCACTTTCTGGTTTTGAGCTTCGGCATTGTTACTTCCTTTCCTTTTGAACCGAGCCGGTCAATGCACACCGGCTGCGGCCGTTATCCGTTCTCCCTATTTGGGGGAGAAATTGACCGAAATATTCCGACCCAGCAATTTGGGCTGTCCGTCTGCCTCGGCATACGGAGCGAGTTCTCCCATCACCTTGCGAACCACCTCGAAGGCGATATCCTGATGCGCCATTTCGCGGCCGCGCATCGCGAGCGTGATCTTGAGCCGGTACTTCTTTTCGAGGAAGTCCAGCGCGTGTTTGATCTTGGTCTCGTAGTCATGCTGGTCGATGTTCACGCGGAACTTGACCTCTTTGACCTTCTGCGCCGCGGTGTTCTTGCGCTGCTGCTTCAAATTCTTCTTCTGCTCGTAACGGAGCTTGCCGAAGTTCATTATCCGCACCACCGGCGGCACCGAGCGATCCGAAACCAGCACCAGATCCTGCCCCGCCTCCTGCGCGAGTTCACGCGCCCGGGCGTAGCTGACCACACCGAGTTGATCGCCTTCCAAACCGATCAGCCGCACCTCGCTGAAGGTGACGCTGCGGTCATTGGGTTTCAACAGCTTTGCGATGGAAGTACCCTCCCTGATTGCCGACGCGCCCGCTCCGGAACCCCTCCGGAGCGACGCATTGCGGCGTTACCGAAACACACTCCGACGACATCTTCCGGAACGCCGGAAGACATCGCCAGTTATTTAATGTATCACTAAATCACTTTATTGTCAACCTCATCGCGCATTTTTTCGATGAGTGACGGTATCGTCATCACGCCGACTTCGCCCTCGCGACGCGTACGCACCGCGACCGAATCCGCCGCCGCTTCGCGCTCGCCGACCACCAGCAGGTACGGGATGCGCTCCTGCCGCGCGAGGCGGATCTTCGCGCCGAGGCTCGCCGCCTGCGTGTCCACGCCGACCCGGAACCCCTGCTTGCGCAGCACGCTCTGGAACTGCTTCGCCGCCTCCAGCTGCCCCTCGGAAACGGGCAGCAGCCGCGCCTGCTCCGGCGCCAGCCACAGCGGGAACGCCCCCGCGTAATGCTCTACCAGAATGCCGAAGAAACGCTCCAGCGAACCCAGCAGCGCACGGTGCACCATGTAGGGGCGGTGCTTCTTGCCGTCCTCGCCGATGTAACTCATGTCGAAGCGCTCGGGCAGATTGAAGTCGAACTGGATGGTCGTGGTCTGCCACTCGCGGCCGATGGCGTCCTTGATCTTGAGGTCGATCTTCGGACCGTAGAAGGCGCCGCCGCCCTCGTCGACTTCGCACTTGAGACCGCACTTTTCGACCGCCTTGGCGAGCGACTGGGTGGCGACCTCCCAGCGTTCCGGCTCGCCGACCGCCTTTTCGGGACGGGTCGACAGATACGGCTTGATGTCGGTGAAGCCGAAGGCGTGGTTGATGTGCAGACTGAAGCGCAGCACTTCGGCGATCTCGTCTTCGATCGACTCCGGCGTGCAGATGATGTGCGCATCATCCTGCGTGAAGCCGCGCACCCGCATCAGACCGTGGAGCGAACCGGACTTCTCGTAGCGGTAGACCGTTCCCAGTTCCGCCCAGCGCATCGGCAGTTCGCGGTAGCTGCGGAGCCGCGACTGGTAGACCTCGATGTGGAACGGGCAGTTCATCGGCTT
>CACZPY010000014.1 GCA_902783135.1 uncultured bacterium | reverse complement strand
GCGCCGTGGTCGGCGCGCCCGATCCGGTGCGCGGCAAGGTCGTCAAGGCGGTCATCGTCCTCGTCAAGGGCAAGACCGGCTCGGAGGCGCTCGCCAAGGAGATCCAGGACTACGTCAAGACGCATACCGCGCCGTACAAATACCCCCGGATCATCGAGTTCGTCGAAGCTCTGCCCAAGACCGTCAACGGCAAGATACGCCGCGCCGCGCTCCGGCAGAAGGAGGATTGAGCGTAACGGGTGTCACTCCGGGCGGAGCGATCCGCCCGGAGCGCCGCGAGGGCGCTTGGCCGCTTTTCCGAGGAAACGCGGGTGCTTCAATCCCACGCCGGTCGCGGAGCTTCGAGGAGATCTTCGGTGAAGAGTTTTTTCGGGATGGCGAACGAGACGGATTGCTCGGGTTCGTTTATCCGAAGCCGAAAGACATACGAGGCGGCCGCTTCGTCGTACCGAACGGAGGCGTCCTTGTGCTTGAGTTCGTCCCAAGACGGTGTCCTGACACAGTCGGAACTGGTCAGGTCGTCATCGATGAAGAGCAGCCAGGGAAGCCGGAACCAAATATCTCCACCTTGATCGACATTGGTGCGGATCACCCGATCCGGGGCGACGAAGAAGAAATCCTCCCATTCATCTTTGGTTCCGTATTTTTCGTCATGGCGGTGGAACCGACAGGGGCCGACGATCAGAAACGGCTTGTTTTTCGCTGTGTAGATGGCGATCGTTTCGGTTTTGACGCCCTCCGTCGTCATGACGGTCTCGTCGGCTTTGTAGTATATGTTGCTTAACATGTAGAAATATAATATGATTGCGGACGGTTTCAAAAAAAGGATGACGACCCACGGATAGAGCGATACGGCAATCAGTATTGCCAAGATCAAAAAAATTTTTTTAACCGCTTTTTTCATATTTAAATATATCACGGCATGATATTATCTTCAATAAATGCCGGCAGCATAAAATTTGGAGTCATGCGTTTCGTGTCTTCCGCGACGATCTCTGGGTTCGGATATTGTGCGTATACGCAAATGACATTCATATTCAGGGAGTCTAAATATTTTTTGAATTTCGTGTCTCCGGAGGTCAGGTCGATACATCCGGCAGAGCCAGGTTCAGCTCCGCCGTGGATCGTGAATGAATGCCTTTTTCTTTCTCTCGTATCCGTGTATACACTCGGGACAAGTTGCCAATGGTAGTTGCCCCACGACTTATGACCAAATACATGTTTTCTCAAATTGCCATTCTTCATGGAACCGCTTGGTTCGCATCTGACAGTGTACAGTCCCTGCGGCAGCGCACCGATGTTTTCCTTCGCTTGGCGCTCATATGAATAATCGAACTTAAATTCTCTTACATCGCTATCAGACGCCCGCAGATGTCTTGCAAGCCCTGCATGGTGGCGCGAAAAAGATTGAAGCGCTGATTCGCCTAAAGCGTAATTTGAAAAAAGCATCAAAGTATGTCACATGGACATTGGTCGTTGCTGGTCTCGTAGTGGTTGCGTGGATAACCAGCAATTTCTTCGTGATTGCAAAACTTCGGATTTCTTATTCTCCGGAGTTGAGCATCTGCTCTTTTCCCATAATACAGCAATCACTTTTTCAGCAGACGCCGATAATTTTCACCGATGGAGTCCCATAGTTTCAGCGCGTCGGGTGCGGCGACCACGGTGCCATACCCACCGCGATAGGTCCACGCGCCGAGGCGGTCGACTCCGGCATCGGCGGCGATATCCGCCCAGCGGGCGACTTGTGCCCATTCCTTCGGTTGCTTGTAGTAGCCCATCAGCCAGCGCTCGGAGAGCTTGCCGTACTTCTTCGCCACGGCGACGGTGCGCTCGGTGATGTCGCGGAAGAAGTCCTCCGGCAGCGCCCAGTTGACGATCGTCGTCGAAAAGACGTCGAAGTACGGGCACGAGGCGACCATATCCCAGTTGTCGTAGCCGCGGTATTCGGAAACGTAGTAACCGTTCTGCGTGGCGTGGACGCAGCAGGTGATCTCGAGCTTGGGGTCGATCGCCTTGAGCTCCTTCGAGGTGTCGGACAGCACCACCAGCGCCTCGCGCCAGCGGAACGCCTTTACGTCGTTGGTCATGTAGCGCGGCATCGGGTAGCCGTAGTACTCCTCGAAGCGTTTGCGGCAGACGGGGCAGCAGCAGGTCCAGTCGTCGGCGACGCCGCCCGTGATGCTGGCGATGCCCTTCGGGAAGGCGTAGTGCGGTTCGTCCCAGAAGAAGCCGTCCGGTCGGGCTTCGCGAGCAAGCGTGGTGCAGAAGTTCCTGAAATAGTCGCGGTAGCTGTTGGTGTTGAAGCAGGCGTAGGGCAGTTTTTCGCCGGTGAGTGCGGAGACCTGCCGGTTCTCCACGTTGTCCTGCAGGAACTTGCTGATCTGTTCGCCGCCGAAATACTTGCCGTTGCCCCACGGGTCGATGATTACGCGCAGCCCCATCTCGCGCGCCTTGGTAACGATTTGGGGGATGTTCGGTCGCCAGAAGTCGAAGTCGAATTCCGTAACGGCGAGAATCACCGTCGTGCAGCCGTGATCGAGCATTTCCGCAAAATCGCGCTCTGCGTGTTCCACATAATTGAGCCCGTAGTAACTGATGGATGTCTGCGTTATCGCCATTTTTTCTCTTGCTTTTATATATATCTTTTCATTTCATGCCCAGGTCACTGTACGGAGATCAGACCCGCACCGCCGTTCCGGTGGAGACGCTCTCGTAGCAGGCGTTCATGCACGCGATGGTCTCGCGGTGCCACCGGAGATTGATCTTGGGCGTCTTGTGGTTGCGAACGCAGTCCACGAATTCGTCGATCAGCCCCACCCACTCGTCGAAGTAGGTGTACTGTACCGTGTAGCGGTCGTTCGGAGCCCCGTTGTGGTAGACGTTCGGTCCGAAGCAGTCGCACTGGATCATTCCCTTTTCGCCCGTGATGGTCACGTTGACTTCCATGCGCTTCGGGAAGACCTCCCAGCCGGGACCGGGCACCTTGAGCCGCTCCTCCAATCTCGACCACGACGGATCGAAGAGGAACGACGTACCGTCCTTGAGCTTACCCGCCGCCATGATCATGTCCTCGACCTCCAACTCGGGGCGGAGGTTCGGCGCGACCTGCGCGAAGACGGTGTCGTAGTCCGAACCCGTCAGCCAGCGGATCAGATCGAAGATGTGCGGGTGGTCGCAGAGCGCGCCGCCCCGGAAGCGTCTGTCTCCCGGCGCGAGCGGTACGCGTTTGCCGTAGCTCGCCTCGGGGCTTCCCTGCCACGGGAACGCCCACACCGGCGACAACGTGATGTTGGTCGCCTGGATGGAAAGGAGTTTGCCCAGCTTGCCCGAGGCGATCTCCTGCTGCAACCGCTTCACGACCGGGTTGTAGTGCATTTCGAGCTCGATCTGGCAGATGATGCCCGCCTTGTCGACCATCTCGATCATCTTGTCGTACTCCGCCATGTCGAAGGTCGGGATCTTCATCGAAAGGATGTGGATGCCGCGCTCGGCGCAGAACTTCATTTCCTCGAAGTGCTTTTCGTTCGCGGACGCCAGCACGACCGCCTCGATGTCGGGGTGTTCCGCGAGCATCTTTTCGGGGTCGAGGTAACAGGGAACGCCGGTCTTGTAGAGCTCGTAGACCTCTTTGGCGCGCGCATCGGCGGCGCACGAGGCGACCCAGTCGAGCTTCTGATTTTCGAGCAGGGTCTGATAGTATTTGCGGGTATGACCGTGGGTCATGCCCATCATCGCGATCTTCACGGGTTTCATGATCGGCTTATCCT
>CACZPY010000013.1 GCA_902783135.1 uncultured bacterium | reverse complement strand
TGGCGCGGGGGAGTAGCTCAACTGGTTAGAGTGCCACCCTGTCACGGTGGATGTTGCGGGTTCGAGTCCCGTCTCTCTCGCCATTTTTTTTGCCTTTTTTCCGGGAATGCGGCGGGGGAAAGGCTTTTTTTTCGCGGCTTCGCCGCTCTCCCGGCAATTCCCGTCAAACCGGAATATTCTATTCCGTTTGCCGGTCTTTGCCTACACCGCTTCGCGGAAAAAAAGCCTTACATGGCTCGGCACGCGACTCTGGTGGGGGGTTGCCGCGCGGCGATTCTCGCCGCACGGCTCGGCTGCGCTCCGTGCTGCGCACTTCGCTTGCCGTCGAGTCCCGTCTTTTTTTATTTAAGGTAGTTGTTATGACGCGGCTGCGCCGCTTCGCAAAAACGCATAAACAACCGGTGATGGCAGTATTATTCACACACGCTCGTGGCGAGGCGGTCGCCGCCGAGCGCGCAGGGGGCGAGCGAGGTTTGCTTTTTGCCGGTCAAAAAGCAAACCGAGTGAACCCGAGCATTGCGGCCGCGAGTTCAGCTGTCGCCGCAACTATGCGGCGGCGGCTGAACGCAGGCCGTGCGAATGTAAAGGATCGGCTGCAAGCGGGCCCGCTTTCCTTGCGGAAGCGGCAAAAGGGGTCCGGGGAAAAGCGAAGGGCTTTCCCCGAATGGGCGCAAAGCGCCCGGGGTGCGGGGCGGGGCTTGGCATCGCCAAGCCGTAAAGCCCTGCATAAAATAGCCACGAACGCCTGTTTCGAGAAGGCTTCAGAACTTGACTTCGGGGGCCTTTTCGACCGCGACGCGGCCGGCGGGGGGCTCGAAGTATTCGCGCGTCTTGAGTTCCATGCCGGGCGCGAAAAGCGATCCGGGGAACTGGCGGATCTTGCGGTTGTACTCTTTGACCGCGTTGTTGTAGCGGCCGCGCGCCACCGCGATGCGGTTTTCGGTGCCCGCCAACTCGTCCTGCAGCCGGACGAAATTCTCGTTCGCACGCAGCGCGGGGTAGTTTTCCGCGATCGCGAGCAGCCGCCCCAGCGCTCCCGTGACTTCGGCGGATGCCGCCGCCTTCTCCTCGGGGCCCTTCGCCGCGAGGAGTTTGCTCCGCGCGTCGGCGATGCCGGTGAAGATCTTTTCCTCGTGTTTGGCGTAGCCCTTGACCGTCGCCACAAGGTTCGGGATCAGGTCGACCCGCCGCTGCAGCTGCGTATCGATCTGCGACCAGTGGCCGTTGACCTCCTCATCCGCCGCGATCAATCCGTTTTTGACCGAGATCACCCAAATTGCACCGATCGCCGCCGCCGCCACGATCACTCCGAGAACTATCAGCACGTTTTTCATTTTTCACGCCTTTTCGTTGTTTTTGGTTGTATCGAGATAGGGAAAAAAGATCTTTCACATCACCAGCTGCCGGAGGCGCCGCCGCCGCCGAACGAACCGCCGCCGCCCGAGTCCGACGAACTCGACGAACTCGAACTCGACGAACCGTAATCGGAATCGGACGACGAACTCGACGAGTACACTATGGTCGGGTCGAAAACATACAACCGCGGCACCGAAGTCGCCATCAATCTGCCCCGGTAACCCAGAACGATCCCGATCAGCACGCCGACGATCCCCAGTACCGCCGCCGCACCGCCCGACCGGTCGGCGACGCGGGGATCGCGCGCGGGCGCCTTGACCGGAACGGCGGCGTACTTCACGACCGCCGGGGCGTTCGTATCGATCCCCGACTTGAGCACCTTGTTGCGGATGACGAGCGCCGCCTTTACCGCGCCCAGTGCATAATTGCCGGCGTCGAAATCCTTTTTGAGCACGCGCGCCATCGCGTCGGCATACTGGCGGTCGACCGCCTTCGCCCAGCGCGGAGCGATCTCCACATGCGCCGTCTTGTCATCGACCGCCAGCACCAATACGGCGCCGCCCCGGACGGCGGATCTGCCCAGTGTCCCCTTGGGAGCGTTCTTCAACGCGAACTCCCGCAGCGGCTCGCCGTCCGTACTGCGCACGGTGACGATGCCGATCCTGCCGCCGCCCGTCGCCCTGGCGACTTTGGACAAGCCGCGGATGATGCCCTGCCGGTCCTTCTCGGAAAAGATGCCGGCACGGTCGTCGATCAGTTTGGAAAGTTCGTCCCGCTTCGGCAATCCGAGCACCGCGCGTTCGATGGAGACGACGACCTTCGCCGCCGCCGCCGCGTATTTGCCCGCCCGCAGTTCCGGGACGATCGACCGCAGCATGTCGCCCGCCTTGGCGTCGTTGACGGGACCTTCCCATCCGTAGCCGATCTCCAGCCGGTTTTTGCGGTCCTGGATCGCCAATAGCAGCATGGCGCCGTTGTCCTTGCCCGCCTTGCCGAGTTTCCACGCGGAAGCGGCGTTGAGGCTGAATTCCTCGATGCTCTGACTGCCGACCGTGTCCACGGTGAGGATGCCGATCTCGCCGCCGGTGCTCTTTTCGACCTTGGCGATGAGCTCGGCTAGCTTGTTTTTTTCCTCCTCGCTGAAGACCCCCGCCCGGTCCACCACCCGTCCGGTGAGCGGCGCCTTAACGTCGGAAGCGGCGGCGAGGTGCGGCAGATCCGGCTCGGCGGCATCCCCGAACGCGGAGAAGGCGCCCGAGATGCCCCACCATATTCCCAGCACGATCGCGACGATCTTCAGCGCCCTGGCGTGCATCCAGTTGCCGGACTCCGCATTCTGGTCGATAAGTTTCAGCGCGGGCTCGCTTTCGGAACGCTGCCGGAACTCCGCTTCGACCGACGGATTGTTCATCAAATTGGCGTCCCGCATTTTCTTTCCGTTCTTAAGCCCGGTATACCCGATCAGGATCGCCAGTCCCGCGACCGCCGCCGCGATCAGGTACGGATACTTTATCCCGGACTGCTCCCTGGCGCGCGAAAAGAGTACCGGATTCGCCGGTTTTCCCGACGCCCGGACCTCCCGGTGCGCATTCGCCAGATCCAGCGACCGCCGCAGCCGTTTCAGCAGCGCGACGGCGGCGCGTCCGCGTTGGCGTCCGGAGCAGCGCGCCAGTTCCCGCGCCGCCGCGGCGCTCTTCCACCCGGCGAGACGCCAGGTGCCGCCGACGAGGATCAACCGAAAATAGTCGTTCCGGGTGCCGCAGACGAGCAGCGCCCCCTTGGCGGGTCGCCACTCGGAAAGGATCGTATTGCAGAGGTCTAAGAAGTCCGCGTTCCGCTCGTCGACGAACATACAGGCGACGGAGCAGTCGCCGGCTTCGGCGATGCCGGTGGCGAGCCGTTCGAGTTCGGCGGCATCCTCCTTGAGCAGCACGCCGCCCGGATCCGCCACCGTCACGCGCTGCGTCGGCACATCGAATACGGCGGGCTTGTTCCATACCGTCCGGCACAGCGCGACGGTCATGAACCCGGAAAAGATAAAAAACAACCCGAATATCGTGAAGCAGCCCAATTGGGGCAGCCGCATTTTAAGTTTCTCCGTCATTCCTTCTTCCTTTCCGTAAAATCCCGCGCAACCGCTTACCTGACGGCAGATAAGATAGCATTGAGAACGGGGCTTTTCAAGCCGACGGAAACCGGAACGCCGACGGAAAAATGACGGCGCGGCGAAGGTCTCTCCGCTCGATGTTTTATAATGCTTACACACACCCCGTCCGAGCAGAAAACGCGTTGTATTTCGTTCCTTTTCATGGTATATTATGTAATGTGCCACGGGCATGGACCGCCTTCGGCAGAACGATCAATCCGATAGAGGAGGATAAAATATATGGATCTCAATCTCATACATCCGCGCGACCTGATCACGCTCATCATGAAGCGCCTGTACGGTTACGGCATGACCACCACCAGCGGCGGCAACCTTTCGATCATGGACTCCGACGGCGACATGTGGATCAGCCCCGCCGGCATCGACAAGGGGACGCTCCGCCCCGAGGACATCGTCTGCGTCCGGCGCGACGGGTCGATCGAAGGCATCCACAAGCCGTCGAGCGAGTTCCCGTTCCACCGCCACATCTACAAGATCCGTCCCGATGTCAAGGCGGTGCTCCACGCCCACCCCGCCGCGCTGGTCGCCTTCAGCATCGCCAAGAAGATCCCCAACACCGCGCTGCTCACCAAGGCGACGGAGATCTGCGGCAACATCGGCTTCGCCCCCTATGAAGTCCCCGGCAGCGAAGCGCTCGGCGACAAGATCTCCGCCGAGTTCGAAAAAGGGATGAACTGCATCCTCCTCGAAAACCACGGGGTATGCTGCTCCGGGCGCAATCTGCTGGAGGCGTTCGAACGCTTCGAGACCCTCGACTACCTCGCCCGGATCGAACTCAAGGCGATGAGCATCGGCAAACTCCATCCCCTCGACCCCGAAACGCGGAGCCTGGCGCGCTCCATCGAGCAGACCCGGCTCGCGGAGTTCGTGCCCGCCGGACACACTTCGCACGAATGCGAGATGCGCTCCGAGATGATGAAGCTCATCAACCGCTCCTACGACCGCATGCTGTCGTTTTCCACCGACGGCACCTTCTCGGTGCGGCTGTCGAAAAATCAGTTCCTCATCACCCCCAAGGGCGCCGACCGCATGAACGTCCGCGAAGACGAACTCGTCCTCGTGCAGGACAACTACTGCGAGATGGGCAAGACCCCCAGCCGCGCTGTCGGACTCTTCAAGATGATCTACGAAGCCCATCCGTGGGTCAACGCCATCATCGTATCCAAGCCGGTCAACGTCATGGGATTCGCCGTCACCGACGCCGTCATCGACAGCCGCACCATCCCCGAAAGCTACATCCTGCTGCGCGACATCGTGAACGTCGAGTGCGCCGCCCACTACCGCGATCCCGCGGCGACGGTCGCCGCCATCGCCCCGAACGCGCCGGTGGTCATGCTGCGCAACGACTGCCTGCTGACCGTGGGCGAGACGCTGCTGCAGGCGTTCGACCGGCTGGAGGTGGCGGAGTTCTGCGCCAACAGTCTGCTTTCGGCACGGCGGCTGGGCGGAGTCAAACCGATCACCGGCGAACAGAAACAGGAACTCATCAAGGCGTTCAATCTGCCGGAATAAATATCGAACACGACATATAACACACGGAGGTATCATCATGGTGAATCGCTTTGTACTCAACGGGATATCCTACCACGGCAAGGGCGCGATCCGGGAGATTCCCGGCATTCTTGCCGCCAAGGGGTTCAAAAAGGCTTTCATCGCTTCCGACCCGGATCTGGTTAAGTTTCAGGTCACGAAGAAAGTGACCGATCTTCTCGACGCGGCGCAGTTCGCCTACGCGGTCTACTCGGACATCAAGCCCAATCCGACCATCGAAAACGTCCTCTCCGGCGTCGAGGCCTACAGGCGCTCCGGCGCGGACTGCATGATCACCATCGGCGGCGGCTCGTCGATGGATACGGGCAAGGCGATCGGCATCATCATCAACAACCCGGAATTCGCCGACGTCCGCTCGCTGGAGGGCGTCGCCCCGACCAAAAACCGCACCGTCTTCACGATCGCGGTGCCCACCACCGCCGGGACCGCCGCCGAAGCGACCATCAATTACGTCATCACCGATACGCAGAAAAAACGCAAATTCGTCTGCGTGGACGTGAACGACATCCCCGACGTGGCGGTGGTCGATCCCGACATGATGTCCACCATGCCGCCGCGCCTGACCGCCGCGACCGGCATGGATGCGCTGACCCACGCCATCGAGGGCTACACCACACGGGCGGCATGGGAACTCGCGGACTGCCTGAACCTCGAAGCGATAAAACTTATCTCCCGCCACCTCCGCGCGGCGGTCAAAAACGAAGCTGCCGGACGCGAAGGCATGGCGCTCGGTCAGTTCGTGACCGGAATGGCGTTCTCGAACGTGGGATTGGGCATCGCCCATTCGATGGCGCACACGCTCGGCGCGGTCTACGATACGCCGCACGGCGTCGCCTGCGCGATGATGCTGCCGATCGTGATGGAGTACAATCAGGAATATACCGGGGACAAATTCAGGCAGATCGCCGAAGCGATGGGCGTCGACACGACCGGCATGGACCGGAAAACGTACCGCGCCGCCGCGATCGACGCGGTGCGGAAACTCGCCGCCGACGTCGGCATCCCCGCCAAACTCGACGCGCTGAAGGAAGACGATCTCGACTTTCTCGCCGAAAGCGCCTACGCCGACGCCTGCCGCCCGGGCAACCCGCGCGACACTTCCGCCGCCGAGATCAGGGAACTGTTCCGCAAATTGATGTGAAGCAACACCGGAAAGGGTATGAAATGGCAAGCGAACTCATCTACAACTGTCCGTGGAAGGATTATCCGCGCGAACTCTATCCGCGGCTGATCCGCGAGTACCTCGACTGGGGAGTCGACAAACTGGTCTTCGGGGATTCACTCGCCAAGGAGTGCCTGGGCGACCCGTCGCTGATCGACTTTCTGCGCAAACTCGAAAAGGAGTTCGGCGTGCACTTTCTTTCGATGCACGGGGTCTGCGGCCGCGGCTACGACATGGATACGCTCGACTCGTTCCGCGACCGCAAGGAGATGATCGCCGACCATATCAAATGCATGGAAATCGCGCGCGAATTCGGCAGTCAGACCTACACCATCCACGTCGGCGCGTCGCACTATGTGAAGCGCGAGGCGAAACTCCCGGAACTCAGAAAGCTCGCCGCCGAAACGATGGAGCAGCTGGTCCCCGCCGCCGAACGGATCGGCATCGTGCTCGCGGTCGAAAACGCCTTCGAGCCGCCCAACTCCGCGCGCGAAGTGCTCGGGCTCGTGACGCCCTACATCGGCAACCGATACGTCGGCGTCTGCTTCGATACCGGGCACGCCAACTGCATGGTCATGAAGCCCGGCAAGGACATCGACAAGTACCGCGACTACATGTACTGGTCGTGGTTCGAGACGGGCATCGTCCCCGAGAACGACGCGCTGGAGATCCTGAAACCGCACATCGTCACCACGCACATGCACGACAACGACGGCTACGGCGATCTCCACGCGATGCCCGGCGACGGCGACATCGACTGGGCTGAACTCGTGCCGGAGTTGAACTCCTGCCCGCGGCTGCTGGAGCCGCAGACCGAAGTCAACTTCCACGACGGGACCAACTGGGCGGGCAAGCTGCTCGCGCCTCCGGGAGGCTACTCGGTGAAGCGCCTCGTCGAAAGTTTCCGCAAGATCGGCTTCTGACGCGCGGGCGCCGATCCTCACATATCGACGAGCCGGATGATCATGAAGACGATCAGTTTCAGATCGTCGCCGCGGTAGTACAGTATCTTGCGGTCGTCAGAATAGCGGTAAACATAGCCGTCGCGGATGTAGTACAGCTGCCGGTCGTCAGAATAGCGGTAGATCCTCCCGTCGCGGAAATAATAGATCGGGCGGTCGTCGGAATAGCGACAGATCCGGTCGTCACGCAGATAAAGCACCGGACGGTCGTCAGAATAGCGGCAGATCCGGTCGTCACGCAGATAGTAGATCTGGCGGTCGTCCGAATAACGGTAGATCCGGTCGTCGCGGGTGTAGTAAAGCTGGCGGTCGTCCGAATAACGGTAGTATTTCGCATCGCCGCGCGCGCACAACGGCAGCAAGACGGCGAAGAGCAGAAATCCGAAAAACGCCGATCTCATCATCATCCCCTCCACATTATCGATCCGCTTATGCGCTCACTGCGCCTGCTGCGACATCGCCACGAGTGCGGCGCATCCGCCCGCCACGCACAATAGGAACAGCAGCCACAGCGCGACCGTCAGGTAACCGATGACCAGCGCCGCGACCGCGAGCCCCTGCCCGGTCTGCCCCATCACCTTCCGGCTGTGGGCGAGCCCGAGGTGTCCGCAGACGATCGCAGGAACGGTCAGGATCGGGAACGCGATGCTCAAAAGCGCCATGACGAACGCCGCGACCGCGGTGCCGTTGGAGTCGTTGAGCACCGTCGCGGTATTGAGCCGGGCATTGCACACCGGACATACCGACACGCCGTACTGGAGCTGCGCTCCGCATTTCGGACAGAACATGACAATTCTCCTGCTTCGCTGTTGAGATACCGATGGGGATAAATATATATCCGGCGGATCCGAAAAACAACCCGCCGCGGCGCCATCGGGGAAAAACCGTCATCGCTTCTGCTGCGCCGCCGTCCCGGTGCCGTGGGCGACGACCGCCACCGAACCGGCGAGCGCCCCCGCGAAACGCTCGCGGAGCAGCGCGTTGAAATCCCGCCGCGTCACCGCGCGCAGAGATGCTCCCCGTTCCGCCAGCAGCGAGGGATGCAGTCCGTAGTAACGGTCCAGCGCGGCGGTCTCCAGAAGCGCCCCCCGCGTATCCAGCAGGGAATCCGCCTCGAACGCCGCCGCTTCGCGCGCGGGCAGGAACTCCGGCTCCTCCACGCCCGTTTCCGCGAGGCGCGCCGCCTCGGCGCGCAGCAGTTCCAGCACCCGTTCGGCGCCCCTTTCGTCCGTGAGCGCGTAGAAGACGAAACTCCCCCGGTGGAAACCGCCGCTCAGCGTCATGCCGACGCTGTAGGCGAGCGCGTTATCCTCGCGCACCCGGCGGAACAGATGCGAAGACAAGCCGTTTTCGCAGTTCTGCAGAATGTCGATCCACCGTTCCGTGTAGTCGTCGAGACGCATTCCCGGCAGCGCCAGCACCACCGCCGTCTGCTCGCGCGGAAGTTCGAAGTCGAACCGCTCCGCCTGTTTTGGAAACTCCGGTTCCGGAGGGAGTTCCGGCGCCTGTTCCGCCCACTCCATGCCGTCGAAGAGCAGGTCGCGGTATGCCGCCGCCGCTTTTTCGGTGCAGTCGCCGCCAAAGGCGGTCACGACCCTGCCCCGGCACCGCATGACGCGGAAGAAGCCGGATACCTGCGCCGGAGTCAGAAGGCGCAGCGCCGGTTCGTCGCCGCCCCGGCTCCGCCCGTAGGGATGGGGTCCGAAGAGCGCCGCCAGCGCCCGACGCATCGCCGCCGGAGCGGGGGAAAGTTCCCGACAGCGGCTCTCCTCGATCAGCTGCTCGCGTTCGCGCCCGAACTCCGCATCGCCGAAGCGGGGGGTGCGCAGCATTTCGCCCACAAGTTTCATCGCCCGGGAAAAGTAACGGCGCGGCGCCGACATCGAGATCCCGAGAGAATTCAGCCCCGAATTGACGGCGAGAGTCGCGCCGCAGGATTCGAGTTTTTCCCAAAACTCCGCCTCGCTGCGGTGCGCCGTGCCGCAGTTCAGCCACGCCGCGCACAGCGCCGACGCGCCCGGAGCGCCCTCGTAAAGCGTTCCCCCCGGCATGGTCAGCGCGAAGTGCGTGAGCGGTACCGAAGTATCGGCGGCGAGGATCAGATCCGGTGCGACCAATTTCGGCGCCGCCGGTTTTGCCGTCGCGGAACGCCGCCGCACCGCACCGGTGGAGGGCAGCTGGCGCACCGTCGAAAACGCCCCCGGATCGAGCAGCCGCGCCGCCGCCCGCCGCACCGCCTCCGGAGTCAGCGCGGCGAGACGGTCGATGCGGACGTCGCACTCGGCGGGTGATTCGCCGCCCAGCACCGCGCCGCCGATGTTCAGCGCGATCGACCGCAGGTCGCCGGTCTGCCGCAGCAGTTCGGCGTACTTCTGCACCTTTTCGCGTTCGACCGCCGCGGCGTCGAGGTCGCCCCGGTACACCTGTTCCAGTTCTTCCTTCAGGCGTTTTTCCAGGCGCTCCAACTTGCCCGGCACCGCCGCCGCGCTGAAGACGCCGAGGTTCACGCCGCAGAACGAAAAACAACTCGCGCCCACGTTCTGCGCCAGTTGCTCCTCCAGTTCCAGTTTGCGGACGAGCCGCGAACTTTCGCCCTGCCCCAGCGCACCGAAGAGCAGTTCCGCCGCGTCCCACAGCGCCGGATCGTCCGGCAGCCGCAGCGCCAGCGCCAGCCGCGCGAGCGGATCGGGAAAGACGATCTCGCCCGAACGCGGAGTGCGCGGCGCGGGATCCTCCGGCAGCGCGGCATCCGCCAGTGACGAGCGTTTCCAGTCGCCGCAGCTCTTTTCCAGAATTTCCGCCGCCCGAGCCGGATCGAATCCGCCCGTCAGCACCCAGAAACAGCGTTCCGGGGTGTAACGCGCCGCGTGGTAGCGCTTCAGCATGTTGCAGCTGCATCCGGCGACGAGTTCGCCGTAACCGCAGATCGGATGACGCAGCGGGTGGATGGGAAAAAGCGTCCTCAGCACCTCGTCGATCAGCCGGGTGGAGACCTGATCGCGTGTCCGATCTACCTCGCGCAGGATCACCTGTTTTTCCAACTCGAACTTGGGTTCCGGCAGTTCCGGCGTCCGCACCATCGCGGCGACGATCCCGATCACCTCCGCCAGATGCCGCGCCGGAGCGTTGACGTTGACCATCGTGTACTCGTGCCCGGTACAGGCGTTGATCGCGCCCCCGAGTCGGCGCACCGCCTCGGCGGCGCGCTGTTCCGGATAACCGGCGCACCCCTGAAACAGCATGTGTTCCAGAAAGTGCGAAACGCCGTATCCGAGAAACTCGCCCTCGTGGATGCTGCCCGTGCGGATGTAACACTCTACTTCCACCGCCTGCGTCGGACGCGGCAGAAAGTACGCCTCCATGCCGTTGCCGAAGCAGCGGCGTACGGTGTCGCCGTAAAATCTCATCGTGTGCTCTCCAGAAATACCCGCGAACCGTCGGCACGGTACTCCACCGTGCGCGCGATGTGCAAATTGCCGTCCTCGGAGAGGAAACCCAAGCGCTTCCCCTCGGCATAAAAACGCCCCGCCGCGAAATCATCCGCCGCGCGCGGCAGCACCACATGGTCGCCGACGGACTTGAGCCGTTCGACGTTGCGCCGCGCCAACTTGCGCAGGCGGTCGTCGGGGACGCGCCCCGGGATCCGCGCCGCCCGCTCCGCCGCGAGTTCCGCCGCCGACGCCCCTTCGAGATCGAGCGGCATCGCCGCCGAGACCCCCAATACCGGACCGGAATCCATCTCGGCGGAGCCGTCACCGGTGTACGGCTGAGCGAGGATCACGCTGCTGCGCAGCACTCCATGCTCCTCCGAAATGGCGCGTTCGACCGGCAGGATGTGAAGCCCCGCCAGCACCCGCCGCCCGGAGGCGTCTTCGACGGTCAGATCGCCGGGATGGACGTTCAGGCACGGGAAACGCCCCGTCAGGTTGGTCAGCGGAATGAACCCCGCGAGGATCCCCATTTCCGGCGCGTAGGGGGCGAGCAGCGAGTAAAGCGTGTCGCTCCACTCCTGCCGGAGCGCGCGGCGGCGCGGGGAATCCAGCCGGATCGAATCTTCGCCGCGTTCGCGGTAAAATTCGCGCAGATCCAGTTCTACCACGGGCAGACCGTAGAGCTCGCCCAATTCGCGGGCGCGGCTCGTCCGCGGAGCATCCGTCGCCAGTACCGTCACCCGAAATGCGCACCGGTGTTCGAGGGAGTATTTCAGGACCGCCTCGGCGTTGGTGCCGTTTCCGCTCATCAGGATCACGGTACGTGCCGGTGACTCCGCGGAGCGGGGAGTGAAAAGCCGTTTCATATCCTTTGCCGTCTCGCCGTTGAAATCGGTAAATCGCTGTGTCATCCGTTTAAAATAACGGCTTCCGACCGGGCGCGTCAAGTAAAAAGCCGCTTTTTTTTGCATTCCGCGGGTTTTTGCGGTTGCACGGAGGGACGGAAACGATTATATTCTATAAGCATGAAGTGTATTCGGATTTTCGCTAATGAAGTCCCAAGACCAAACCGTTCATAGGAGAATATGCAAATGAACATCCCGCGTTTCATGAGATCCTTCGTTCCGGCTCTGCTGGTCATCGTCTGCGCTGTCGCCGCCGACGCCGCCCCGTGGCGGGCGCTCGGTCCGAAGCGCCAGCTCCAGACCCTCGTCATCACCGGCAACTACAAGAGCCCCCGGCTGCTGGCGGAACTGATCCAGAACGAATCCCGTCAGCCCTACATGCTGCTGCCCGATCCCGTGAACGGCGACGGACGCATCTACTTCTGCCCGCCCCAGAGCGCGGCGATGGAAGTCAAGGAGCAGTATTTCAACGACTTCATCCGCACCGCCGGTCCCAAGCGCATCGTGATCCTCGGCGACGAACGCTATGTGCCGCGCCGCTATGAAGACATGCTCGACAAGGCGATCCCGGTGGTCCGGATCACCGGCTCCAACTGGTTCCGCATCGCGCAGGAGCTGACCTTCATGCTGAATCTGAGCCACCTCGACCGCAACTACCGCGAACTGCGGACCGAGATGATCGAGGAGCAGCCCTATCGCCCGATCAGCCGTCCCGCCAAGCCGAAGGCCGAGGCCGAGACCGCTCCCGCCGCCGAGACCGCTCCGGCTGCCGAAGCGCCCGCCAATGGCGCGCCCGCGGCGCCCGCGGCAAACGACGCTCCCACCGTGGAAAAGGCGAAGTAATCCGCCTTTTTCCGCATCGTCCCGGGAAGTGACAGATCATGCGCAACCTATTCAAGATCGCCGTAAACTCGTTCCGCGAATCGCTTCGCGAACCGGTCTACTGCCTGATGCTGCTGCCGGCGCTCTTGCTGATCGGTCACTATCCCTCCGCCGCGATCTTCGTCTTTTCCGAACAGCTCAAACTGGTGGTCGACAGTTCGATGGCGACCGGCCTGCTCTTCGGGCTGATCATCGCCGTGCTCTGCGCCAGCAACACCGTCGCGCGTGAGATGCGCAACGGCACGGTGCTCTTGCTGCTGTCCAAGCCGGTATCGCGCTGGTGCTTCATCCTCGGCAAGATCCTCGGCGTGACCGCGGCGGCGGCGCTCTTCACCTGCCTCTGCAATCTGGGGTGCGTGATCAGCGTCTTCGTCGCCACCGACCAGTTCCGCTTCGAGATGCCGCTGTACTTCGGTTTCCTCGGGATCATCGCGGGCGGCGCGCTGATCGGCATGCTGGCGAACTTTCTGCGCGGCAGTTCGTTCCCGGAGGTCTGCACCTATGCGCTCACCGTGCTGGTCACGATATTTTCCGTCGCGCTGATGCGGCTGCGGCCGCCGCCGGAGATCGTGCTCGCCGATCTCTGCAAGGCGCTGCTGCTCGTGAATTTCGCGGTCGTCGCCATGGCGACCATCGCGGTCGTCGCCGCGACCAAGCTGGACGTGGTCCCCAACATGTGCGTCTGCACCGCGATATTCTTCATGGGGCTGCTCTCGAACTATCTGTTCCAGCGGCAGACCGATTCGGTGCTGCTGAACCGGCTGCTTACCGTATTCTATTCGATCTTCCCCAACTGGCAGTTCTTCTGGCTGGTCGACGCGGTGGCGGTGAAAAAGCCGATCCCGATGAGTTACGTCGGGATGTCCGCCTTGTACATGATATTGTTCGTACTGCTCGCCTCGCTGTGGGCGGTGGTGCTCTTCCAGAACAAGGAGGTGGCGGGGGATTCCCGCAACTGAAGGGAAACTCCGCCGCTCCGGTATCTCCGCTTTCGCATGCGCCTGCTGTACTTGGAAACCGTCGACTCCACCAACACCTACGCCCTGCGGCACTTTGCCGAGGTCGCGGATACGACGCTCGTCGGCGCCGCGGAGCAGACTGCCGGCCGCGGACGTCTGGGGCGCAAATGGATCGCTCCTCCCGGACGAAACTTGACCGTATCCTTCGCGATGAGCCGGATCGTCGACGGCTTCCATGCCGGCGCCGTCGCCGGACTGGCGGTGCTCGAGTTGGTCCGGGAGGCCGTTCCGGGCGCCGACGTCTTCTTCAAGTGGCCGAACGACGTCTACTCGGGCAACGCGAAACTCGCCGGCATCCTCTGCGAAGGGCGGATGGAGCACGGGCGCCTCGCCGGGGTCGTCGCGGGGATCGGGCTGAACGTCAACCTCGACCCCGCCGAAGCGGCGCGGATAGACCAAAAGGCGTCGAGCCTGAAGATCCTCGCCCCGGAGCGGGATTTTTCCGTTGCGGCGCTCGCCGGAAGACTGGCATTTTTCCTTGAGAAGTGGTATATTAAGTATGATTGCAGTCGTGATCCCGTACTCGCCGAATGGCGCCGGGAGAACCGTCTGCTGGGGAGAATCGTCGACGTAGTCGATCCGGCGGGAAACACCCTCTCCGGGCGCTTTGCCGCGATCGGCGACGACGGCTCCATGATCCTGGAAACGGCGCGCGGTCGGGAGATATTCCGCTGCGGCGACGTCAGGATCGCCCGGGGCTTCGCCCCGAAATAAACAATACCGGCCCGGCGCGGCTCAAAACCGCCCCGGGCGGATCCGGAAGGAATGGGGTATGAGCAATATGGATCTGTTGGCCAGCGGACTCAAACTGCTGGTGTTCGGGATGGGGATGGTCTATGTCTTTTTGGTGGTGATGATCTTCTCCATCAACGTGATGAGCGTTCTGCTCCGCCCCTTCGTATCCCGTTTCGAACCCAAGCCCGCCGCGCCGTCCAGATCCGCGGCGCCCGCCGCCGAGGGAGTTGCGGACCTCGTCGCCGCCGCCGTCGCCGCCGTCGCGCTGCGCCGCGTACGGTAAAGTCCCGGGTATCTTCCGGGCGCCGCCCGGATATCGAGGCAAGCGTGAAGTACAAAAAAATTTTATCATAATAACCATAAATCACCAGCAGAGATCGCAAAGATGAAAAAGATCAAGTTCATGGATTGTTCGTTCCGGGACGGTTTCCAGTCGTGCCTCGGAGCGCGGGTCAAGACCGACGACTTCCTCCCCGCACTCGAAGCGGCGGTGCAGGCGGGGATCGATTATATCGAGATCGGCGGCGGCGCCCGTTTCCAGAGCCTCTACTTCTACTGTCAGGAGGACGCCTTCGAGATGATGGACCGCTGCCGCGCCGCGGTCGGTCCCGACGTGAACTTCCAGACCCTCGCCCGCGGCGTGAACGTGGTGGGGTTGTCCTCGCAGCCGACCGAGATCATCGACCTCCACGCCAAACTCTTCAAGAAACACGGCATCACCACCATCCGCAACTTCGACGCCCTCAACGACGTGCGCAACCTCGACGTTTCCGGCCGCGCGATCGCGCGCAACGGGCTCAAGCATCAGGTGACGGTGACCATGATGGGCCTCGCCCCCGGTCTGAACGAAAGTTACGCGCATACGCCCAAGTTCTACATCGACCGACTGAACGAGATCCTCGCCGCCGGCATCCCCTTCGACAGCCTCGCCTTCAAGGACGCCAGCGGCACCAGTACCCCCGTCACCGTTTACGAGACCGTCAAGGGCGCGCGGGCTCTGCTCGACGCGACCTACGGCCCCGGCGCCCGTGAGATCCAGTTCCACACCCACGATACCGCCGGGCTCGCCGTCAGCTGCAACTACGCCGCGATCGAAGCCGGCGCCGACG
>CACZPY010000012.1 GCA_902783135.1 uncultured bacterium | reverse complement strand
TTCGCGGCGCGGAACTTGCGGCGCGTGAAAAGTTCGGTCGCCGCCGTCTTCCCGGCGGGCAGCCGGAGGTTGAACTTACCCGCCTTGCCGGTGTGCACCACAAGGTGCCGCGCGTTGCCCGCCGTGACGAGCGTATCCGTCTCCGACATGACCGGGTCCCCGAGTTTCTTCCACAGCATCCGCCAGAAGTGCGCGGTGATTCCCGGCATCCCGCAGAAGACGGCGGTCGAACCGTCGTCGAGGCGCTTCACGACCGCCGCCGGTTCCGGGTTGTGGTCGTAGACGGCGAGCGTCTCCGCCCGCGGGTCGTCGGCGTAACAGCGCGGACTTTCCCGCCACTGCTTTTTTGCCCACTCCGGCGTCAGTTTGGCGCCGTCGGCGAGCGTCGCCGCCATCGGGAGTTTTTCCCGCCGCGCCCGGAGACGAATGCCGCAGAGGTCGCTCATCGCTTCTTCGTCGTACCCGGCGTCGGTGACCAGTCCGGGCGCGTAGTTCCAGATCGCGGTCACGCCGGGGCGGCGCAACTTGGCGAGCAGTTGTCTGCGCTCCTCCGGCGAGGGGCTGAATACGTTGAGCAGCACGACCGTTTTATACTCGTGCGGCGACGTCGTGAAACCCCGGAGCGTCATGAAGTCGCAGCTCACTCCGGAGCGCAGCAGCGCGTGCGTCGGCTTGTCGATCAGATTCGGGATGCACTGCAGCTGAAATTCCCGCGTCGGGTAGCCATGGCGCACCAGTTCCTCGGGCGACACCACCACCGCGACCTGCGCGGCGGGGTCGGGGGCGGCGTCGTTCCACAGTTTTTGCCAAAGTTCCAGCGACTCCCGGAAGGTGCGCCAGATCTCCGGATGGTTGAACCAGCAGGTCTTGTCGCGGCGGGCGTCGAACTCCAGAAACTGCACGCCGCCTCCGTCCAGAAAGCCCCGCGCGATGTTGCCGCGCAGCACCGCCACCGACTCCGCCGCGTCATGGCACATGCTGGAACACGGCGCCTTCAGCCCCGCGATATGGGTGCGGGTGTCCGCCTCGTACATCATGAGTTTGCCGTGGCGCTTGAAAGGATCGCTGACGGAACGCGGCTGAAAGTCACCGCCCACGTGGCGCGACGCGCCGTCGTAGTTGAACGGCGACGACATGAAATCCACGTTCGGGCTGGACAGCACCTTGTCGAAGCGCAGCACCTGACCCTCGGGCGGGAACGCCATGTGGTACAGATATCCGTAGTAGACGCCGACGATCAGCCGGGGATCGGCGCGCTTCACGCACCCCGTGAAGTGGAGCAGGAGATCGGCGATCACGTCCTGCATGCAGTCGTAGTAGTCGAGCACCTGCCGGTCGGACGAGGCGGGGTCGCGCAGAAAACGCTCGCGGCCGAAACGCTCCTTCGCGCCGGGCACCTGCGCCGTTTCCAGCGTTACGGCGGGGTCTTTCCACGCCTGCCGCAGCGCTTCGTCCGTCAGGTATTTTTGGCGCAGGTACTTGCGGAACGCGGCGGTCATCGCGGGGCTCATGTCGGGCATGTCGCGGCTCATCCCGTAGTAGTGCCACTCGGCGGTGACGCCGTGGCACAGCCGGATCATCGTCACGCGTTTGTACCACGGACGCGACTTGATGTACTCCATGAACTGGGTCGCGCACGCTTCCAGCTCGCGGTAGGCGCGCGGATCAGCCATCGACGGGCTCTTGAAGCGCCCGATCTGACCGCCTCTGCCGTCCGCGGGACCCGTCGCATAACCGATCAGCGCGTCGGGGTAGGTCTGGTGCCAGTTGGTGTAGCCGAAGTAAAAACTCAGCGACAGGCAGAATGTCGCGTCGGGCGCCAGCGCCGCCGCGCGCCGCATATCCTCGTCGAGCCGGGTGAAGTCGTAGCGGCCCGGCCCCAGCATGAAGCGGCTGGCGGTGTTCTGGATCTCGATGAACTTGAACCCGACGGCATTGGCCTTGATGATCGCGTCGGCGTTGTGCGGATCCCACGGCGAACCGCCCGCGATGTAGAGCATCGGAGGAACGACCTTGCCGTCGAGTTCGATCCCGGCGCGGCCGTTGCGCCAGACGATGCGGCCCTTCAGGTCCGGAGCATCGTGCAGTGCGTCGATGCCGCCGCCGGCGCCGTCCATGAGTTTGGCGTAGGCGGTCCGCTCGGCATCGTCCAGCATGAACTCGAACAGCCGGCGGCAGACGGTGCGCCACGGCGAGATCAGCACCCCGCCGAGTTCCATCGCGTAGCCCCAGCGCGAGTCGTCGAACGCGGGGGACTTCCAATCGCCCTCCACCGGCAGTTCCATCGCCCGCCAGTCGCCGTCGCTCACGAGGAGAAGCGTTTTTCCGGAGGCGAGGCGGATCTCGCCGCGCGCTATAAGCGCTCCCTGTCCCTCGTCGTTGAAGACCTCGGCGGCGAGGGCGTTGCGCCCCTTCTTCCACCACTTTGCCGGGATCCGGTAGGTGCGGACGAAGCGGTCGGCGTCGTTCGGGTCCACGGGGTCGTGCTCGAGGCGTTTGCCGTTGAAGAAAAACCTCCCGTTGTCGTCGCAGGCGGCGTGGAAGACCGCCGACTCGACCGGTTCGTTCACGATCAGGGTCTTCCGGAACGCGGCGGTGGTCTTTTCCGGGATCGTCACGCAGCGGAACCAGATCCAGCGCGCCTTCGACAGCGTGGGAACTCGAGTTTCCGGCCGCAGTTCCGCCGTCGGCGGGGTCCACGCCGCGCCGAGGAGCGCGGCGACGCAGAACAACGCCGCGAAAATTCGCCTTTTCATCATCTTTTCACCTCCCGCGGCACGCCGTGGTCAAGGAACAGCCGCAGCGGCAGCGACTGATGGCGCAGCGGATTGTTTCCGGTGCGCGGCAGATAATAGCGCTTGAACTCCTCCGGAGAGACGGCGGCGACGCTGCCGTCCACGGCGCCGATGTTCGCGCATCCCGAGTGGGTCAGGTTCACGGCGCCGAAGGGTTCGCCGCCCCGCATGTACGACGGCAGGAGCCCGAAAAGGAGCGTCGAAGGATAGGGCGGCTTCAGGATGTTCAGCGTGTCGGCGAACCAGATCCGCTGCGCCGGAGAGATCGGTATTTTCTTCGCTCCGTTCCGGATGAAGGCGTACTCGGGGCTGTGGATGTAGATGCCCGGCTGCTGATCGTAACTCGACCCGTTGTTGTAGACCGAGCCGTAACCCTGGATCACCTGGTAGCGGTCGACCCGGGGCAGTTCGGGGCAAGTTATCTCGCTTTCGCGTTCGGTCATCAGCTTGTGCCACGGCGTTTTGAGATATTTGCCCGCCGCGAGGTGATATACATACGACTCCGTGGACTTCATATTGCAGGGCGCCATCCACACCCCCCGGTGGTCGTCGGTGTACATCTGGGCGAGTTTCAGGAGATCACGCAGCTTGTTGCAGCACTCCACGGCGCGGGCGGTCTCCCGCGGCGTCATGCCGGAGATCAGTGCGGCGAGCGCTGCCACCGAGAATATCACGATCAGAAGTTCCGTCAGCGTAAATTTCTTTTTCATTCCCGCACCCCTTGAAAAACAGCTCTTTACACACCGACGCCCCGCAGGCGTATCGGGGGACCAATATACTTGCGGGGCGCGGATTTTTCAAGGTCAGCGGCAGAGCATCGCGACGGGATTGTCGTGCAGGATGTGTCTTTCGATATACTCTTCCGGCACGCCGAGCGCGGCGATCATCGGCACGATGTCGGCAAAAATGTGGCAATAGCCCGCGCCGCCGCGGCTCTTCAGCATGCACTTGAGGCAGACGTCGTTGGTCAACAGCAGCTGGTCGCCGAAGCCGGAATCGATGATCCACGCCGCGAGTTCCGCGCGTTCGGTATCCCGGGCGAAGGCTCCGGCGGCGAAGCCCCCGGCGCGCGGGGTGAACTCCTTGCCGAAGTTGTCCAGCTGGACGTATACCCCCGCGGTCAGGAGTTCGCGGATATAGCGCCGATCCGGGGTCACGTCGCTGTGGCAGATCACGATGCGGTCGGGCGCGACGCCGAGCGTTTCGAGCTCCCGGAGCGCGTCGAGCCCGTTGGTCGACCACGGGTAGATGTGCACTTGAACGGCGAGACCGGAATGCTTCTGGGCGCGTCCGGCGATCCGCAGCGCCTTGCGCTCGGAGGGCAATATCTCCCGGCTGGTGCCGATTTCTCCGATGATCCCCGGGCGGACGCCGCCGATGCCGGAGTCGATCTCCGAGATCAACTTTTCCGCAAGCATCCCCTCGTCTCCGGCGCGGAACTCCCCGCTGTGGGTGTCGCCGGTGTAGTTGCCGCATCCCATCACGATCTTCGTGCCGGTCCGCCGCGAAAGGTCCGCGAGTTT
Organism: uncultured bacterium; assembly: GCA_902783135.1. Taxonomy (GTDB): domain Bacteria; phylum Verrucomicrobiota; class Lentisphaeria; order Victivallales; family Victivallaceae; genus UBA1784. The sequence continues at coordinate 1,245 of CACZPY010000012.1, read as the reverse complement.
CGCGGGGTCGCGGCCGATCTCGTTTGTGGAGCAGTCCACCACGGTGTCGCAGCCTTTTTCCGCGAGCATCCGGCACTCCTCCGCCGCGGCGGCGAAGTCGTCGAGCACCAGATTGTCCCGGAGCATGTAGGGATCGCACATCAGCGCGGGGCGGTCCGCCGCCGTCAGCGGACGCTCGAGGGCGTCCGCCGGCGCCTGATGGCGCAGATCGATGAACAAGTGCTCGTGCGAGAGCACCATCCGCAACTCCTTCGGGCGGACGTCTCCCGTGACGGTGGTGATGTGTTTCATTCCGCGAAGCCCACTCCCACGTAGTACGCCATCGCGTTCTGGGTGGTGTCGAGCCGCCCGAACTGGCAGACGATCGGCCGATCCGCCGCGATCCGCAGCGCGTACTGGGTGAGCGGCGGGATCTGCGCCCCGCCCAGATCGTCGGGATGATCCAGCCGCAGCGTGATGATCCGCTCCGCCGGGGCAGTGACCCGGATGCCGCGGATCGGCGCGCGGTCGCTGAAGTACACGTCGATCGTCACCTGCGCGTCCAGCGCGGCGGTGTTGAAGAGCATCAGCGCCTCGTGCGCCTCCATCGGTCCGTTGTCCGCCTTTTCGGGCAGGTAGCCGTCCGCGAAATACCAGTTTTTCTTTCCGCCTTCCATGATCTCAAAGTCCTTTCGCCACCATTTCCCGGATGAAGGGCGTGAGGCTCTCCGGTCCGGCTTCCGTTATCACGAAACCCTCTTCGATCCGGTTCGACCCCGCGGGGTGTCCCCAGATGCTGATGTCGCTGTTCACGCACATCCCGGCTTCGAACTTGTAAGTCGTGTCGCCGTCGGGGTAGGGGGACTCCGCTTCGGCGAGCCCGATGCCGTGCATCGGCGGATAGAGGTCGTACTCGGTCATGCCGTGCTTGGCGAAGACCTCCTTTACCTTGCGCACCATTTCTCCGGCGACGACTCCGGCGCGCAGATAGTTCTGCTGGACGTTCGCCGCCTCGAAGAGCACGTTGAGGAACTTTTTCTGTTCGTCGTTCGCCTTGCCGATCACGAACGGATATTCGACCGTGGCGACGTAGCCCTGATACTGCACCGCCATCGCGCCCATCAGCATTTCGCCGTTGCGCATGATCTTGTTCGTGGCGCGGCCGATGACCGTCTCCGTCCGCTTGCCGGAGCCGAAGACCATGAAGTTGATGTCCTCGGCGCCCGCCATCCGCGCCGCGCCCTCGGCGGCGCCCGCCGCCATCGT
>CACZPY010000011.1 GCA_902783135.1 uncultured bacterium | reverse complement strand
GCGCGCAACAAGTACGACTACTTCGCGTCGCAGGCGAAAAAAGACGGATACGAACAGATCGCCGCGATCTTTCAGGAAACCGCGTTGAACGAAAAGGAACACGCGAAACTCTGGTTCAAGGCGCTTTCGGGGATCGGCGGCACCCCGGAAAACCTGCTTGCCGCCGCCGCCGGAGAATACGAGGAGTGGTCGCGGATGTACCGCGATTTCGCCGAGGAGGCCCACGCCGAGGGATTCTCCGAGATCGCCCGACTCTTCGAGGGCGTCGCCGAGGTCGAAAAACAGCACGAAAAGCGCTATCGCAAGCTGCTCGCCAACATAGAGTCGGGCGAGGTGTGGCAGCGGGTCGGCAAAGTCCGCTGGCAGTGCCGCAACTGCGGTGCGATAATCGAAAGCGAAAAGGCGCCGGAAAAGTGTCCGGTCTGCGCCCATCCCAAATCGTATTTTCAATTGGCGGCGGAAAATTTCTGACCTGACGGAGGTATCGCGATGCAATTCAAGGCACTGGTGAGACCGGAACACTTGAACCAGCATGGATCGCTCTTCGGCGGCTACATGCTGCTGTGGGTGGACGAATATGCGTATATCGCGGCATTGGAGGATTATCCGCGCGGCCGTTTCGTCACGCGCGGGATGGAGGCGGCGGAGTTCTCGCGCCGGGTCGAGTGCGGAGCTCTTCTGACCTTCGAAGTCACACGCATACGCACCGGAAACTCCTCCGTGACCTATCAGGTCGAGGTGAAAGCGCGCAATATCGCCGATACCTACGAAAGACAGGTCTTCCGCACCTGCGTCACCCTCTGCGCCGTGGATGAAGACGGGAAAAAGACTTCATTGCCCGGGGATTGACCGGCAACGACAAGCCCCCCCCCGGGAAAGGGTCATTCGAGTTCGATCCCTTCGTGGACCGCCATCCCCACATATTCGGTGCGTCCGGCTCTGCCGTTGTACCAGAGCCGCCAGCGCCGGTGTTCCGGCTCGAAGATCACCGAAGGCTTGTAACAGGCTTCGCCGTCCCACTCGCCGGGCGACGGTGAAACCAGCGGATTTGCTTCCAGCCGCCGCCAGCGCGTTATGCCGTCGGGCGAGGTCGCCGCGCAGATCCGCGCGGTGTGGATATCCTCATAGCCGATGTAGAACATGATATACGAGCCGTCCGGTCGCTTAAGCACCTCGCACCCGCCGACCCGGGTGCTGTCGCAGGGGGCGTCGCCCTTGCAGAATATGGGGTTGATCCGGGATTTTTTCCAGTTCACTCCGTCCGTGCTTTCCGCATAACCGAGGGCGTTGGGCTCATAGGTCTCGCCGGCGGCATACCACATGCGGTAGACGCCGTTCTCCTTGAGCACGAAGGGATTCATGACCGAATCCTTCTCCCACGGAAATTCGGGGATCATCACCGGTTCCCGGCTGAAGCGTTGAAACGACGCTCCGCCGTCGCGGCTCACCGCCAGACCGATCAGACTGCGTTTGCGCGCCTGCCCCGTGTACCACATCAGCACCCGGCCGTCATCCTCTTCGACGACGCAGTTGCGGTTGACCTTGTCCTCCCATCCCGTGGTCGGATCGGGCGGAAGGAGTATCTTCAACTCGCCCCAGCGGATGCCGTCGGAGCTGTCGGTAACGGCGATGGCCTGATGTGTGCGCCATGAAAAGTACATCCGGTATCCCGCAGCAATACGCCGGACGTGGACATCGAAACAAGTCCCGATCTCCGCACTGCCCAGCAGTGGATTTTCCGGACACTTCACCCACCCGCCGCGGGTCGGAGGATAATCGCAACTCATAACCGCTTTTTCCGCCACTTGTCACGACCTGACTCAACCGTTGGGCGACGTCACTTCTTCGCCGCCGGCGCTTCCTTGAACTTGAGTTTGCTGTAATATTCGGTCAAGTGATGGTTGGTGCTGGGCAGCCGCGGCGTGGAACTCACCTGTTTGTTCGGCAAATTGTTGCCGTAATTGTAGCGGCAGAGCAGGATCCGCCACTCCTTGCCCGGAGCGAATTCCTCTCCCGTCTTTTCGATCATGGTGCGGGGGATCGCCATTTCGATGTCCCAGCCGGTATCCTCATCCCCGTCCTTGTTGATGGTGCCGCGGAGCATCGTCGCGACCTTGATGCCTTCGTTGAACGCCTGATTATCCAGAGAGGTGTGCCCGCGCCACGGATAGAACAAAGTGGTCACCTGATTCCACGGGGTGCCGTACAACTCCCAAAAGGCGCTCTTGTTCTCGGGCTTCAGAAACACTTCGATCATGTCGCCGGTGCCGAAGGCGAGCTTTTGCTGTTCCCGGCTGGTCTGGACCAGATCCTTATCCTCCATCGAACCGAGTACGTACAGATACTCGGCGTCGTATTTGACCTTGAAGAACCCTCTTTCGAACGGCGTGCGGTCTTCGAGGGCGCGCTGACGCGGCAGCAGTTTTTCGTATCCCCAATCCTTCGCCCGCGCCAACTGGTACGCCTGCGCGTCATCCCATTCTCCCGGCGAGATCACTCCGTCGATCTTGATCTGCCCTTTTTCCGCGGGCGACGCGACGATGTCCTGCGCGACCCATTCGTCATCCCAGTCCTCCGGACAGGTGTTGCACGAACTGAACACCAGCGCGGCGCCGAGCGCGGAAACCGTCAAAACGATCCTCGAAATACCCATGTCATCCAACTCCTATTTCTTATCCCCGCCCGTCACTTCTTCCCACGGACGGCGGAAGGCTTTTTTCGCATTGAAAAACACATTGAAGCGCAAAATGTGGAACAGCGCGGCAAAGCCGTCCTTCCACGTTATCTTCTTGCCGGCGTCGTAACGGCGGGGCGCATAGGAGATCGGGACTTCCCAGATCCGCAGACACCGCGCATGAGCAAGTTTTGCGGTCAGCTCGACCTCGATGCCGAAGCGCTCCGAGACAAGGATCAAATTCTGGATCACTTCGCGCCGGAACGCCTTGTAACAGGTCTCCATATCCGACAGGTGAATATCCGAAAAGAAATTCGACCAGAAGGTCAGAAATTTGTTGCCCATCTCGTGGCGGAAATAGCGAACCTGACCCGGAGTGCTCATGAAACGCGACCCGTAGACCGCATCCGCCTTGCCCGCCAGCAGCGGCGCCAGCACTTCGGGATAATCCTCCGGATCGTACTCGAAGTCCGCGTCCTGCACGATCACGAACGGCAGCGTCGCCTCGGAAAAACCGCGTATCAGCGCGGCGCCTTTGCCCATGTTCTTTTCCTGACGGAAAAGCCGCAGCCGCGGATCGCTGTCCCGCAGCGCCTCCAGCACATCCCACGTGCCGTCGGAACTGCCGTCTTCAACGATCACGAGTTCTCCCACCTCCGGACGGGCCAACACCCGACGTATGATCTCCGCAATGGTGTCGCGTTCGTTGTACGCCGGCATCACCACCGAAAGGCAGCCGGGCTTTTCCTGAACGACTATTTTCACTTGCCGCCACCGAGTTCCCGCGACCGCTGCGCCGCCGCCCGCACCGCCTGAATGACCGTTCCGGCGAAGCCGCGATCCTCCAACACCTCCAATGCCCGGACCGTCGTGCCGCCGGGACTTGTCACCGCATCCTTGAGCACCGCGGGATGCTCGCCGGAACGGGCGACCATCTCGGCGGATCCGAGCACGGTCTGCACCGCCAATGCCAACGCCGCCTCGCGGGAAAGTCCCTCGGCGACGCCGCCGTCCGCCAGCGCCTGGATGAACGCGAAGACATAAGCGGGACCGCTGCCGGAAAGCGCGGTAACCGCATCCAGATCGCTCTCCTTCATCTGCCGCGCCATGCCGACGGCGGAAAGGATCTTGCCGACCAGCGCGATATCCTCCGCGGTCGCTCCGGCGCCCGGTGCGAACGCCGCCGCCCCCGCGCCGACCAGCGCCGGAGTGTTCGGCATCACCCGGACGATCCGATCACTGGAAATAAGCGCGGAAAGCCGGACGATCGGAACTCCCGCGACGATAGACACGACCAACTTCCGCGACAGCGGCAATATCCCGTCAGCGGAGTTGATGTTGCGCAGCGCCGGTTCCAACACCTGCGGTTTTACCGCCAGCAGCACGGTCTGCGCCTCGTTCAACGCGGCAGCGGCATCTTCCAGTTTGGAGAATGCGGCGCACCCGGTGCGGCGGGAGAACTCCTCCGCCGCCTTTGAATTCACATCGAATGCCGCCACTTCGTCTGCGGAAAACACTTTTTTGGCGACCAATCCGCCGGAGATCGCGCCGCCCATCTTGCCGGCGCCGATGACGAAAAATTTGACCATGATGATCTATCCTGTTGTTATGTTCGAAATCACTTCAGTACCTGCCACAGCGTCACCGCCGCCCCCAGCGCCAGCATGTACCACGAAAAATAGTACAGCTTGCCCCGGCGAACCAGCCGGATCAGAAACAACAACGCGCCGACGCTCACCGCCGCCGACACCGCGAATCCGAGCGCCAAAATCCCCCACGACATGCCGACGCCGCTCCCGCCGTCGTGCAGTGCTCCCAGAAGTTTGACCAACACCGCACCGCCGATCACCGGTATCGCCATCAAAAAGGAAAAGGTCGCCGCCGCTTCGCGTTTGACTCCGCACAGCACTCCGGCGCTGATGGTGCTGCCCGAGCGCGAAATGCCCGGAGCGATCGCCACGACCTGCGCCAGACCGATGATCAGCGCCTGCCGCCACGAGATGTCCGCCAACTCGGTCCCCTGCTCACCGTTGGACACGGCGGTAAGTTTCCGGCATCCGGTCAGCCGCAGCACCGCGCCGGTGACCAGAAAACTCAACCCGAGACACAGCAAATTGCCGAAAAAACGCTCGTCCCATTTGAAATGATGCACCACTACTCCGACCACCCCCGCCGGGATCGTCGCCAAAATCAGCATTCCGAGCAGCCGCAGCCGCCCCGGTTTCAGGAATTTCAGCAATTCGCGGAGATAGACGGCAACGATCGCCACCAGCGACCCGGCATGCATCACCACCACCATCGACAATATATCCGTGTCGCGGAAACCGAAAAGCGCATCGAGCAAAGTCAAATGCCCGGAAGAACTGACGGGCAGAAATTCCGTCAGCCCCTGAACGATACCCAACAACGTCACATACAGCCAGTCGCTCACCGTTTCACCTCCGGCTCCGGCACCACCGGAACCTGTTGTTCGTTGCCGGAGCCGCGGGGCACGGATTCGACCAATTCGTCGCCGCTGCTCTTGAATGCATTCCATCCTTCGGATATCTTATCCGCCACCCGATCCCAAGTCTCCGGGAAAAAGTAACAGTAGATCCAAAAAGCCGCCGCCAGCAACGCACCCAAAGTCAGTCCCAGCCCGAGAATGACTCCGCAGCAGCATCCGCTTTTAATGCTCATCCGACACCCCCTCCGGAGTAAAATTCACCATCACCACCGGAAGGCGCCACCGCACGCTCCCGCGCCGCGTCCGTCCCGGGACCGGCACGCCGCCGTCCCCGG
>CACZPY010000010.1 GCA_902783135.1 uncultured bacterium | reverse complement strand
CGCGTAAAAAAGAAGTAAGTGCCGTAAGCAGGCGGCAACGCCGCCGCACACGGCACTTTTTCGCTTTTCTTGTTTTACTTCTTTTCCCGCGAAAAGAAAATCTCGGACACACGTTTTTTCTTGCTTACTTCTTTTTTAGGCGTAAAAAAGAAGTAAGTGCCGTAAGCAGGCGGCAACGCCGCCGCACACGGCACTATTGCGCTTTTCTTGTTTTACTTCTTTTCCCGCGAAAAGAAGTAAACGCGAAAAGAAGTAAATCAGTCGATGTATTCGATCTTGCTGATGACGAGACGGCCGTACTTGGAATTTTGGGCGCCGGTATCGTCGAGGGCGGGAACGCGCTCGATGGTGATGAGGGCCTTGGCTTCGCCGGTGATCTCGTCGAAGTAGGTGTTTTTCTCCCAGTCGGCGGCGTCGCTGATGAAATCGAAGCGTCCGAGTTGGCACTTGAGTTCGGTTTTGGCTCCATTGTGGAGTTTGGTGATGGGGACATCGCTGCCGATGCCGCCGACGTCGCGGATAGTCTGGGCGACGACGACAACGCGGAAGATGTTGGGGGGGGTCTTCTCGGCGACGGCGAGGAGGTTGATGGTCTTGCCGATCAATTCTTCGCGGACGGCGTCGGTATTGGGGGTAGTGACGAGCCCGAAGGTGAACGCGCTGTCGCCGTCATTGGCGCCGTAGTCGGAGTTGAGGAACTGACAGCGCAGTCTCAACTCGGAGGAGGAGTCCGCGAGCATGTCGTCGATCTCCTTGATGAAGTTGGTCACGACCGTATCGCCGGTGGTGACGGCGGTGCCGCCCTGTGCGACGGGATTGGTGACGCCGAACTTGCTTTCGGCGAAGAATTCCTTGACGGTCTGCCCCCGCCGGACGCCGTCGAAGAGCATTTTGACGAGATCCTTGTTGTACTCGGTTTTGACGCCGTTCCAGATGCCGTCGGCGGTCCCGGAGGAGGGCTTGGTGATGACTTCGGAGCGGAGCATGGTCAAGGGGATCTTGCCCATGGCGCGGCAGGCGGTGCTCATCTTGGTATATTCGAGGATCGCGCCGTCGCCGTTTTCGTAGGTGGTGCCGGGATCGGACCAGTTATCGAACTTTTCCTTGATGGCGGAAAGGCGGATCTCGGCATTGTCGCCGAAACCGCCGGCGCGCTTGATGTTCAAGGTCTGCCAGGCGCGGCCGCGGTGGATGAGCCCCACCTCCCACGGGCTGACCATGGGGGAATTGCGGATGTGGGCGGTGGAAACATGCTGCCCGGAGGCGTCGTCGCGCCACGCGGGATCGGTGGCGAGTTCCTTATCGGCGAACTTCACATCGCGGTCCTCGGGAGCGCCCTTTTCCCGTTTCGGGTTGGAGTTGCTGTTGACCAGCCCGGCGGATATATCGTGAGTGGCGGAGGAGGTGCTGACGGTGCTGACCGTCATGGACGGGAGCTTCTGGCTCTCCCATTCGGCCGTCGACAACAGTTTGGGGTCGAGCTGCCAGTCGGACTTGGCAGCGGTGCCGGAGCGCGGATTGAGGTTCTGGCGGGGGTCGATCGCCTCGATGCCGCCGATGAGGTGGGAATCCTTGAAGGTGGTGCTCCAGCCGCCGCGTTTGTTGATCTTGCGGGCAGCGACCGCGGCGGGCGAACCGCCGAGATCCATTTTTCCCTCATCTCCGGCGAGATCGAAACGCACGAAATCGACACCATTCTTGGCAGCGATCACTCCGGTATGGGCGTTTTTCGCCCGCAGCAGGATGGGGGCGAGTTCGAGTTTGGATTCGCCCTCCTTGCTCTGGAGCTGATAACTCGCTTCTACCTCGGTGATCTCGTACTTGGTCATGGTTCCGTCGCTCGGAACGGCCTCCTGGGCGCCAGCCCGGACGGCATTGGTGAATCCGTCGGCGGCGGCATCGTTGATGTAGTTCTGCAACTGGATGGCGGTACCGCCGCCGATGGCATATCCGTCGGCGAGCGTGGAGAAACTCACGGTCTGCGCGACGGGCGACGCGGGGGCGTAATCGACCTTGGCGGCGAAATTGTCGTCGTTGTAGGAGTCGTTCACCGTGACCGTGAAATTGGCGGTATGGGTCTGCGCGCCGGAGTTGGTGGTATAGGTTACTTTACCCGTGTATTTGGCGCGGATCGCGATGTTGAAGGAAAGTTTTTTGACCGCCATCAAAGCTTCGAGGTTCGCGGGGTTGAGCAGCGGGGGATCGTCGCTCCGGTCATACATATTGACGAGTTCGAGGAAAAATTTGACGCCCGCCTCGGTCACTGTCACCGGGACATGCTGCCCGTCGCCGTTCTGAACGCATTTGAGTTTGACGGGGCAGATGATACCGGCGACCTCGTTGATGTACAAAGTCTTTTCGTTCCCGGTGTATTTGGGGAACTTGGCGGGATCGGTGATGCTCCACTCGGACGACTTGATGTCGCTGGTGGGGATGGAGTCCGCGTCGCAGTAATCGTTGAAGTTGGCGGCGATCTGCTTGCGGAGGAGTTCGAGCGACTCGAAGCTGTACGGATCGTTGCCGATGCGCTTCAGGAACGGCAGACCGGCGGCATCGAGCAAGGTATCGTCGGCGTCGTTCTCCTGATAGGGTACCGCCTCGGCGGTGAGGGCGGTCAACGCATCGGCGGAATTCTTCTTCGCGCTGATGTCGCCGCTCCAGCCCGCGCCGCCGGCGGGAGCCTTGAAGCGGTCGTACCAGTTGTCCTTGTTAGCGTCGTTGCGATCGGTGGCGTCATAGTAACGGTCGCCGATATTGAAGCGGTTGTAGTAAGACACCTTCTTGGGATCCGAGGGATCGCTAACGGGAAACGCCTCCTTGATGACGGAGTTGCGTCCTTCGACGAACCAGCTTTCGATCCAGCTTTTCTTATCGTCGGCATCGGTGGTGAAAAAATCGCTGTAGGTGTTGTACAAGGTGTCGTAGGCGAACGGGATCTTGGTCTCGATGGCGTAGTTAGACCATTGCGCGAGGGTCGCGGTGGTGTTGAGGCAGAGCTCCTCGACTCCGCGCCCCCACCGGAAGCTGTAGGGGATCACGCCGAGGTCGTTCTTGAGTTTGGCGCCGCCGGAGACGCCGTAGAGGCTCAGCCATTGCGTCGACGAAGGCAGCACCTGAAAGGCGACGCGGCCGATGATCTTGCGTCCCTGGGTGCCGGAGGGCGAATCGTAGAAATATATCCACTTGGCATTGCTTTTTTCGCCGGAGATCTCCGAATCGTCGTCGCTGTATTTGAGGATGGACTCGGCGGCGTTTTCCGCCGTGCCCTTTCTGAGCTGATCGTTAATGGCGCCGGTCACCTCATTATTATCCCCGCTGTTGTATTTGACCTGGTCGTAACTGCATACGCCGTCATAACTGCTTACGGCGACATCATTGACGATCGACTGGTCGTTGTAGAGCATGATGGCGAGCGCGGCGCGCGCGCCCGCGGAACGGGCGAGCATCCGCGCCTGAACGCGGGTCGCGTTGTTGACGGCGATCTTCTGCGACAACAGCGAAGTCGTGACGAAGCCCAGCCCGAGCACGAGCAGCATGGCGAGAAACCCGAGGGCGAAGAGCAGCGCCATGCCCTCTTCGTTCCGCCTGCGGGATGTGGATGTGGATCTCATATATTTACGCCCCTATGTATTGGGATATTGTTCCGTTGCCGCCCGAAACGGCGCGGCTAATCCGTCACCGTCGCCCAGCGGTTGCCGATGAACACGCTGCGCGTGAAGGTGCGCTGATGCCGGACGAGAAATTTTTCCCTGGCTTCGTCACCGTCGATATTCAGCCATTTCGAATAGTTGTCGCGATCGAGCATGGTCAACTGTATTTCCAGCATATAGGGCGGCGTCTTGATGTCGGCGGAGTCGTCGGAGATCTTTTTCAGCACCCGGTTGTCGCCGGTCCCTTCGAGGGTGTAGGCGGTGAGTTTGAAACTCACGACGTTTTCGGCGATCACCTGACAATACTCGTACTCGCCGTCGCCGGTGGAAGACTTGAATTTGCTGACGATGTCATTGAAATAGCCCTTCAGGATATTGCGCATGGCATCGCGGTCGGTATCGTAGGGCGGAAACAATTTGTAGAAGTTGTCCTCGGTGTAGCCGATATCCGTGATGGGCTGATCCGAAACTATGAGCATCAGCAGTTTGCCGCGCAGATCCTGATCGGCGGTGGTCCCGCGCCGGAACGAAATGAAGCGGGAGTCGTTGCTCTTTTTGGGCAGATCGCGCGCGGTTTTGGCGAGAAAGATGATGCTGCTCGAACTCTTGTTGTCGGTCGCGTCCTTGCTCTTGGGGTCGAGCGAAAAGATCATGTTCTGCTTCGCATCGAACGAATAGACGTTGTTCTCGACGCTTTCGCCATAGGCAAACTGCACGGTGCCGATCAGATCCGCCATGAGTTCCATCGCCACGCGGGCGTCGGCGTAGATATTGCTGCGCTTTTCGTTGGCGACCCACAGTTTCTGCGCCCCGCCGAAGAGTTGCAGCATCAGCATGACGAGCAGCGTGAGCACCCCCATCGCCACCAGGAGTTCGATCAGCGTGAAAGATTTTCTGCGTTTGCTCATGCTCAGCTCCCGGAAGACGTGTTTTGCGGGTAAGGTACGAAGTTTTCGTTGAACATCTCCAGCCGGAAGATGCGTTTTTCGCGCTTCGCCCACGGCGCGTCCGCGGGCCAGCTGATCTCGACGATCACCGTCTTGTAGCATTTTTTCAGCAATTCATCCATCGACGTTTCATTAAGCCGGGTATCCTTAGGTTCGGCGGGGTTGGTGCGCGTATAGGCGGTGCCCAACGGGCGCTTGCCGTCGACATCGCCGGTCTGGGGATCTCCGCCGACCAGCGGATAGTACTGTGCCTTCAGCGACGCGGTGTCCAGCCCGACGCGGATCATCGCCTCGAAGTCCACCGCGCGTTCGGCGTCGGCGGTATCGGAGTCGTCGGAAATGTTCGCGTACTGACGGTAGAGATAATAGGTCTTTCCGTTCTTGGTGCAGCTCAAAAGACCGTCTATTTTCTTGCTGTCGCTGCCGACGGTGACCGCGTTGAAATCGCTCACATCCGGCATCGCCTTGATATCCTCTTCAGAGGGATCGGCGTCGAACTCGGGGATGGAGACGTTTTTCACTTCGCCCTTTTCCGTCCAGTTGGCGGGAACGGAGAGTTCGCTCTGCAGATATGCCACCACCTGTTCGGCGACGTCGGCAAGGTTGTTTTCGGCGACGCTGCTTTTGCCGGCGTTGAGTCCGATCGGGAACAGCACCAACACGCTCGAAAGACCGATCGCGAGGATGACCAGCGCCAACGCGATCTCGATCATGTTGAAGCGGAATAGGATATCAGTCTTCATCGAAATACTCCACGCGACCGGTGAGGTTGTTGACTTTCAGCACGAGATAATTGGCGGTGCGGTTCAGCCCGGCGCCGCCCGCGCTCGGATAACCGATCTCGTCGCCGTTGATCTCCGCCTCGGAGACGAGCAAGTAAATTTTCGCACCGCTTTCCACGCCGCCGTAGGGTTTGAAGATCAGCGCGCAGTTGCTCCCGGCGTTGAGCGCGTTGCCGGAGTCGTCCTTGAGGGAGATGCCTTTGAACAGCTTCGTCGTGGTCTCGCTTCCGCCGCCCGTCGTCGTCTCGGTGACGCCCTCCATCGCCGCAGTGGTCTTTTTGGTGCAGTCCGTGATGCATCCGTCAGACCCCGAATCCGGCTTGAATTTATTGGCCTTGGTGCCGACCTTCGCCAGTATCGCCCCCGCCGGAGCGTTGCGCCACCCGTTATCCAGCCACTGCTTGAAACTGTAATTGTCGGACGAATCCTTCACCACGTAGGCGCAGCGGAAACCACCCAGCCGGTACGGTTTCAAAGTGTCGTCGACGCTCCCGTTGGGGAAGATCACCGCCACATAGCGGCGCTCGCTGGCGGCGCGCATCTGCGCCTGCTCCAGACCGAGTTTTATGCTCCGGGCGCACTCCGCGACCTTGTTGCCGCGCGCCATCCGGCTGAACGCCGGCATCCCCAGCGCCAGCAGCAGACTCGTCAGCGACACCACGACCAAGAGTTCGATCAGCGTGAAGCCGTGCCGACGTGTATCGAATACGTTCATTTTATCACCTCACCCCACTACTGCAGATACTATAGGACGCGCGGAGGGTTTTGTCAAATCGCCGCGGCGAAAAAATCACTGATTAAAGGATTTTTTTCCCCGTTCGGGGCTTTCGCGCCGGGAGCGGAAAAAATTCTGCAGCAGTTCCCGCGCCTCCTCCGCCAGCACTCCGCCGACAACTTCCGGATGCCACAGCAGCGTCGGACACCCGGTGATGTCCAGCGCGCCGCCGCAGCCGCCGCCCGCCGGGTCGGGAACGCCGTAGACGATCCGCCGCACCCTGCAGTTCACCAGCATCCCCGCGCACATCGGACACGGCTCCTTGGTCACATAGAGAGTGACGTCGCTCATGCGCCAGTCGCCGGTCGCCGATTCCAGCTGCCGGATGACCTCGAACTCGGCATGGGCGCTCACCGAATGCAGCTCCTCGACCCGGTTGCGTCCCGCGGCGACGACCGCGCCGTCCCGCACCGCGACCGCGCCTACCGGGACTTCGCCGGAACGCGCCGCCGCTTCGGCATGACGCAGCGCTTCGCGCATGAAACGCGCGTCGTCATCCGGCGGGACGGGGGTCATTTTTCGTCGACCTTGACCCGCAGCACCAACGTCTTGTAGGTGTAGAAGGTCAAGCGGACATAGTGTCCGTTCCAGGGATAATAGAAGATGATGGTGCGATCCGGCTGATCCGGAGTGTCGATCAGCGCGTCACCGTGATAGAAGATCGAATTTATAGTTTTCAACTCGCGCGTCAAACTGAAATCCACCTTGCCGATCAGCTCCTTCGCCGCCTCGTACTTTTCGCGGCTGTTGGGCGGCAGTTTGGGATCCTGAAGCACTTGGATCAGAGCGCCGTAGAACTGCGGCACTTCCAGATCCTCGGCGGGGAGTTTTTCCTCCGTGGCGCATCCCGCCAATGCCGTCGAAAGCACGGCGAAAAACAGCGGAAGCACCCGGAAAACGCGGAATATCTTACTGACGGACAGCGGGAATACGATCATAACGGCGCGCCCTCCCCTTTGCTGGCGGGAATGTCAAAAAATGGAGCGGGTGACCGGAGTCGAACCGGCGTCGCCAGCTTGGGAAGCTGGAGCATGACCGTTTTGCTACACCCGCATCATATTATTAATATATAGCGGAAAAAGCGCCAATTCAAGCGTACGACCGAACAAAAATCTCACTTGGAGCGGCGGCGCAGTAAAGCGAGGAACTCCCCCGGCTCCGCCGCGCGGCAGAGCGTCGTGCCGCCCCAGTACAGCACCGCGAACCCCGTAACCGCGGCGAGGAACATCCAGAATTCGGTGAACCACGGTCGCGGGAGTTCGCCCCGCCACATCCGGAACGCGAAGAAACTCACCCCGCCCGTCAGCACCGCCAATATCAAACTCCGCGCGCCGGATCGCAGCACCGGAGCATCGCGCAATACCACTCCGTCACGCCGCAGCAGCATCAGCAGCAGAATGTTGTTGACAAGCGACGATATCGTCGTCGCCAGCGCGATCCCACCCTGTCGGAGCGGCCACATCAATATCAGATTCAGCACGATGTTCAGCGAGATCGCCGCCAGTGAACAGTAGAACGGCTTATCCATGATCTTGCGCGCATAGAACGCGGGCAAAAGCACCTTGATCGAACAGAAACACGGGATGCCGACACCGTAAAACACCGCCACCATATGCGCCGCGCGCAGATCCGCTTCGGTGTAGTTCCCTCCCCGGCACAGCAGCCGCAGCATCGGCTCGTGGAACAGCACCACCAATACCGCAAGCGGCATGCAGACGAAATAGACATGCCGCAGACCGAAGGCGAGATCCTCCGCGAGTTTGCCGCGCTCCTCCAGCGCCGAACGCGCCATCGCCGCCATCAGCACGGTGCCGAGCGACAAGGCGAAGATCCCGATCGGCACGTCGATTATCTGGTGCACATACCCCAGCGCCGGGATCGCCTGCGCGCCGATCTTGGAGGCCAGCCCCTGATCGACCAGAAAACTCACCTGCAGCGCGGCGGCGCCGATCAGCCCCGGCAGCGCGAGGCGCCACAGTCTCCGCCATATATCGGACTCGCGGAACGCCCGCAGGGAACACCGCGGGAAACGCCCGTACACGGCGAGCAGAAACAGCATCAGCACCAGCTGGATCGCCCCCGAGATCAGCACCAATACCGCCAGAAGCGGCAGATATTCGAGGATGTTTTCGATCCTGCCGCCGCTGAACGACCATATCGCCGCCAGCCCGCCGATCATGAAGATATTGAGCAGCAGCGCCCCGAACGCGGGCAGCACGAAGACCTTGGAGTAGTTCAAAACCGCCCCCGCCACTCCCACGAGGCAGATGAAGAAGGTGTAGGGCATCAGCACCGGAAGCAGTTTCAAACACAGCTGCATCTGCATGGAACCGAAGTACCCCCCGCCGCCGGAAGTCGCGCGCTGAAGCCAAAACGCCCCGCCGCCCACGACGAGCACGATCAGCGCCAGCAGCGCCCCGAGCAGCGGAAAGACCACGCCCAATTCGCGCCGGACCCGGTCTCTGCCGCCCGTCTTCTCGGTCTCGGCGATGAGCGGTATCAGCGCCGTTCCCAGCGCTCCCTCGCCCAGCAGCCGCCGGGAAAGGTTGGCGATGGCGACCGCGAGCCGCCACCCCGAGGCGACGGCTCCGCCGCCCAAGACCCGCGCCTCGAGCGCGGTGCGCAACAGCCCCAGCACCCGGCTCGCCAAAGTCGCCAGCGCGGTGCCGAGCGAGCTGCGGAGTATCTGCGATCTATCGTTCGCCGCCATCGTAAGCGCTCATCAGCGCGATCATCTCGCGCACCGCCTGCTCCATGCCGACCATGATCGCGCGTCCGACGATCGAGTGGCCGATGTTGAGTTCGCAGAGATACGGGATCCGCAGTACGCCCCGGATGTTTTCGTAGTCGATGCCGTGACCGGCGTTGACCTTCAGACCGACGCCGTGCGCGAAGCGCGCCGCGCGGATCAGCCGCTCCAACTCCGCCGTCTGCGCCGCGCCCGAAGCGTTGGAGTATGCGCCCGTGTGCAGTTCCACATAGTCGCTGCCCGCGCGCTTCGCCGCCTCCAGCTGGTGCTCCTCCGGGTCGATGAAACAGCTCACCACTATCCCCGCCGCGTGAAGTTTTTCGATCGCCTGACGCACCCGCTCGAAGGATCCGGCGACATCCAGACCTCCTTCGGTGGTGAGTTCCTGCCGTTTTTCCGGCACGAGGCAGCTCGAATGGGGCTTTTCGCGGCAGGCGATCGTCACCATCTCGTCCGTGACCGCCATCTCCATGTTCAGCCGGACGACCTGCCGGACCAGTGCGGATATATCCGCGTCCTGGATGTGACGGCGGTCCTCGCGCAGGTGCGCGGTGATGCCCCACGCGCCGCCCTTTTCCGCCAGCGCCGCGCCTTCGAGCACCGAGGGTTTGGTCGCCAGACGTGCCTGACGGACGGTCGCGATATGATCGATGTTGACTCCGAGATTCATTTCATGTTCTCCCATTTTTCCGTGGTGTCAGAAAGTTGTTTCAAGGTGTAGTCGTCGGCGGCGCCGGCGCCCTCCGGCGAAAAAAGTATCCGCATCGGCTCGGGAGCATCCTCTCCCGCCGCCGCCATGAAGCGGTTCAGCGCGGCGGGCGCCAGAACGTTGCCGCTCGCCGGAGCGAAGCAGATCCGCCAGTGCCGCGCCTCGAAGCGCAAAAGTTCCACCCCGCTCCACGCGAGCGCCCCCGGCTCGTGCGGATGCAGTTCGAAAGCGAGACGTATCCCCGGCAGCGGCAGACGGTGACGCAGACGCAGCAGCTTTTCCGGCTCCGCGGTCTCCGGCGCAGGGATCCGCACCGGCAGCAGCAGCGGGAGTTCCCTCCCCATCCGGGCGAGCATCCCGCCCAACTGACGGAGCAGATCG
>CACZPY010000009.1 GCA_902783135.1 uncultured bacterium | reverse complement strand
GCCGCACCCCGGTGGTGCGGATCATCGACCGCTACGCCGGATACTACGCCCCGACCGTGCTGATGATCGCGTGGGTGACGTGGTGGTTCACCGAGGATCTGAGTTCGGTGATCGCGTTCCTCGTGATCGCGTGTCCGTGCGCGGTGGTGCTGGCGACGCCGACGGCGGTGGTCGCGGCGGTGGCGGCGGCGGCGCGTCTCGGCATCTTCATCAAGAACGTCAGCCATCTGGAACTGGCGAGCAAGATCACTTCGTTCGTCTTCGACAAGACGGGCACCTTGACCGACGGCTTGCTGTCGGTGGTGAAACTCCAGCCCTTCGGCGAGGTCTCGCCCGCCGAACTCCTGCTCGCCGCCGGTTCGGTCGAACGATACAGCAACCACCCGACCGCGGTGGCGATCCAGAAACTCGCCGCCGAAGCCGGTCTCGCGCTCGCCGAAGCGAGCGACTTCAGCGAAAGCCACGGCAAGGGCGTCTGCGCCCGCGTCGACGGCGCCGAACTGCGCGTCGGACGCGCCAACTGGATGCAGGAACAGGGGATCGCCATCCCCGAGCACAACACCGCCGAATCCGAAGGGATGAGCGTCGTCTACGTGGCGCGCGACGGTCAGGTGCTCGGCTGGATCGGCTTCCGCGACAAGATCCGCGCCGAGGCGAAGGAGATGCTGGCGTCGCTGCGGAGCATGGGCGTCCGCTACTGCGCGATGGTGACGGGCGACCGCCGCTCGGTCGCGGAGGCGGTGGCAAGTCAATTGCAGATCGACGAGTTCCAGAGCGAGTGCCTCCCCGAAGGCAAGGTCGCCTTCGTCGAGCACGTCAAGGAAAACAGCACCGTGGCGGTGGTCGGCGACGGCGTGAACGACGCCCCCGCGCTCGCCGCGGGCGACCTCGGCATCGCGATGGGCGCCATCGGCAGCGACGTGGCGATCAACAGCGCCAGCATCGCTTTGATGACCAACGATCTGCGCCGGATCTCCATGCTGATGTATCTGTCGCGCAAGTCCCAGCTGATCATCAATCAGAATCTCGCGTTCGGCATGCTGTTCGTCTTCGGCGGCATGATATTGTCGATCATCGGCGTGATGACGCCGATCTGGGCGGCGGTGCTTCACGCCGCCAGCACGCTGATCATCGTCTTCAACAGCGCGCGGCTGGTCCGCACCGGGGAGGAGCTGGCGCTGGCGGAGTCCGGCGGCGACGCCCCGGAGAAGAATTGAAAACGGGGGCTTTTTCATGGCTAATCAAATCGAACCGGTGGTGCGCGCGGTCGGATTGACCAAAGTCTTCCGCGACTTCTGGGGACGCCCCAAGGCGAAGGCGGTGAACTCCATCGACTTCGAGATCCGCCCCGGCGAGGTGGTGGGATTGCTGGGACCGAACGGTTCGGGCAAATCGACCACGGTCAAGATGCTGTTGGGGCTGCTCTATCCGACGGGAGGGCGGCTCTCGGTCTTCGGGCGTTCGCCGCGCGTGGTCGAGACCAAGCGCGAGATCGGTTATCTGCCCGAGGAGTCCTATCTCTACAAATACCTCACCGCCGCCGAGACGCTGGATTTCTTCGGTTCGCTCTTCAACCTCTCCGCCGCCGACCGCAGGGAAAGGATCGATCAGCTGTTGGAGATGGTCGGTCTCGAACATGCCCGCCGCCGCCGCGTCGGCGAGTTTTCGAAGGGCATGGCGCGGCGCATCGGGCTCGCGCAGGCGATGATCAACGATCCGTCGTTCCTGATCCTTGACGAGCCGACGAGCGGGCTCGATCCGCTGGGGTGCCGCGAGGTCAAAGACCTGATCCTCACCTTGAAGCGGCGGGGCAAGACCGTGTTGGTCACGAGCCACCTGTTGAGCGATGTCGAAGACGTCTGCGACCGGGTGATCATCCTCTACGGCGGGCGCATCCGCGCGGAGGGAAGTCTGAACGATCTCTTGACGGTCAGCGACGCGCAGCGCATCACCACTCCCGCGCTGCCGCCCGCAGCGATGGAAAAACTGCTGACGCTGCTGCGGGAAAACCTCCGCGGCGAGGAGTTCAAGATCGACCGGCCGCGGCGCACGCTGGAGGAGTTCTTCCTCGACGTGATCGCCAAGGCGCGCGCCGAGAGCGTCGAGACCGCCGGCGTTTCGGGCGGCGGACGCATCGCCGAGTATCTGGCGAAGGGCGACGAATCGAGCGCGGTGCTGGCATCGCTGCTGAACGAGGAGCCGGCTCCGGCGGGACCCGCCGCCCCCGCTCCGGCGGCGGAACAGGAGGCCCCGGAACTCTCCGCGCGCTTGGAGTCGCTGACGCGCGAAGCGCCGGCGGATACGACGGAGCCGGAAAGCCCCGCCCATGCTCCGGAAGCGGACCTCAGCGCCGCCAATGCGAAGTTGAACGATCTCTTGGGCGGCAAACGGGAATAGGAGCCTGATGAAAGCATTTTCCGCCATAGTCAAACTGACATTGCGCAACGCGGTGCGTTCGCACGTCTTTCAACTCTTGGTCGGGTTTCTGATCCTCTGCGTGGGGCTGGTGCCGACCACGGTGGGCGGCGGGACCGCCACGGACTTCATCCGGGTGTCGCTGTCGTACAGCCTGTGGGGCGTCGGCGCGATCCTTTCGCTGTCGGCGCTGTGGGTCGGCTGCCATGTGATGTCCGCGGACATCGACAGTTACCAGCTGCACATGGTCACCGCCAAGCCGGTGTCGCGGGTCACGGTGTGGCTGGCGAAGTGGGCGGGGGTGTCGATACTGCATCTCGTGCTGCTGCTGTTTTCGGCGGCGGCGATCTACGGCGTCGTGACTTGGCGCTTCGAGAACGGCACCTTCCCGGAGCCGGAGCGCGAAAAGATCCGCAACGAGGTATTGGTGGGGCGGCGGGTGTTTCTGCCGATCCAGCCGGATTATCAGGAACTCGCGCAGGAGCGCGCCAAGCAGAAGATCATCGACCGCCGGAAGCGCGGCGTATCCGTCGACCTCTCGCCGAAGGCGCAGGAACGCCTCCTCAAGTCGTGCGTCAAGGAGATCGTGACGCAGGCGAGCGAGATCCCGCCGGGGCGCCAGCGAGCATGGAGATTCGAACATCTGCCGCGCGATCCCGGCAAGCCGCTGTTTCTGCGCTACCGCCCCTATGTGGGCAAGGTCAGCAGCGAACGCCAGCGCATGACCCGGGTCCACTGGTTCGTCGGCGTGCCGCGCCCGCAGCAGGCGGATGCGGAGAACGCCGGGACCGCCGCGCCGAAGACGGCGGGGCGCCGCGAGTATTTCATGTATCCCCTGACCCAAACGCCCGAGCAGGTGATGTCGGGCGAGTTCCACGAGCGGATGCTGCGCGGCGAATGGGGCGTCGTCACTCCGGACAACGAGGTGATGCTCTGCGTCTTCAACGCCGACCCGGTGCAAGCGAACCACTACTATCAGCCCGCCGACGGACCGAAACTGCTGATCAAGGTGACCGGCTTCTTCGGCAATTACGCGCGCGGAGTGCTGGTGCTGGCGATGCAGATCGTGCTGATGGCGGCGCTGAGCTGCGCCTTCGGCGGATTTCTGACGCTGCCGACGGCGGTCTTCGTCACGTCGAGCTATCTGTTGTTCGGGGCGATCTCGATCTTCATGACCGACCGCGACTATTACATCAACGGCGCGACCGACCGGGTCGGTCAGTTCGTCGCGCGCTGGCTGCTGAAGGTGGTGATCCCGCTGCAGGCCTTCGACGTCACCGACCTCATCGCCGGCGGCGAACTCGTCGAATGGGGAAACATCTGGTTTCTGACGTGGTTTTATCTGCTGTGCCGCGCACTGCCGCTCGTGCTGATCGGCATATATTTCTACTGGCGGCGTGAACTCGGACTGGCGATAAGAAAATGAGATTCCGTACTTTGAGCATATATTTGGGTCTGATCTGCGTGACGGTCGTCATGCTGGTCGGCATCCGGGCGGTCCAGAAAAATCTCGACGCGCAGGTGGCGGAGCACCGTCTGCGTTTCACGGGGCAGATCAAAAACGCGCCGCCGCTCGTCGTTTTCACCACCGTCGCCATGGGGAGTTTCCGGGGACTGGTGGCGGATCTGTTGTGGCTGCGCGCCGATTCGCTCAAGACCAAGCAGAGCTACTACGAAATGGTCCAGCTGGCGCAGTGGATCACCGATCTGCAGCCGAGTTTTTCGGGCGCGACCGCCTTTCTGGCGTGGAACATGGCGTACAACATCTCGGTCACGTGTTCGGACTTCGGCGACCGCTGGCGCTGGGTAAACGAGGGGATCAAACTGCTGCGCGACAAGGCGATCGACTACAATCCGGACGATCCCAAACTCTACAAGGAACTCGCGTGGATCTTCGAGCACAAGCTCGGCAACGTGATGGACGACGCCAACTTGTACTACAAGAACCGTCTGGCGGTCGATATGGACGCCATCTTCGGCCCGCGCCCCGACTGGGAACGCATGGCGGCGGCCCCCGTCGGCAAAAAGGCGTTTCTGAAATCGTACCCGGAGGGCGCGGAAGGCCACCGGCTGTGGACGATCCTCGCGGGAGCCGGGATCGCGGATTACGATCAACTGTACGCCGCGTTCTCCATCTCCGCGCCGGAACTGCCCGCGGCGGCGCGGAGCGCCCTCGCCGGAGACGACAAACTCCGCGACGAACTGTTGTACTATCTGCGCGCCGAACTGCTCCGCGACCGCTGCCGCCTCGATTCCCGCAAGATACTCGAACTCAACCGCAAGTACGGCGAAATGGACTGGCGCGTACCCGAATCGCAGGCGATCTACTGGGCGACCGAGAGCATCCTCCGCAACCCCGAAAAGCGCGACATCAACGCCGACCGGATAATCACCCACGCGCTCTACGAATCCTTCAAGGCGGGCAAGATCCTGACCGTGGACGAACGCAACTTCGAGACCATGATCGTGATACCCAACCTCGCCCTCGTCGACGCCGTGTACAAGACCTACACCGACGCCCAGACCTACCACGACGGCGAAGGCGAGTTCTACTCGAGCTTCCGCACCGCGCGCATCAACTTCACCAAGGAGGCGGTCACCATCCTCTACAACTACGGCTCCTTCACCAAGGCGGAGGAGTACTACAAGCGCCTCGTCGCCGACGACGGCATCCAGAAAAAGGAGGAGGCGGACGGCAAGACCACCTACTACCGCAATCTGGAGGAGTTCGTGATGGCGCAGTGGGTCGAGATCATCAGCACCGCCAACGCCAAGCAGGCGAGCGAGATCATCAGCGGTCTCATCTTCCGCAGCGTCAACTACATGCTCTACAACGACCAGGATGCGGCGGTCGCCAACGAACGCATCGCCCGCTACATCTACAATTACTATGTCAAGAACATCGGCAATACGGAGCGGATGAAGATCCCCAAATTCACCGAGATAAAGCGTACCGTGGTCGAAAGCTGCATGCAGATTTTCCCCCCGGCGTTGGTCGAGGTGCTGAAGGCGAAGATCGCCGCGGAACAGGCGGAAGCCGAGGCGGAGAACGCCCGGACGGCCCCCGCCGCCGCCCGCCCCGCCGCCGGAAAGTGAGTTCTGGGACTTGAACGACTGGTTTTTATTCATCGGCAGCGTCGTGATGGCGCTGGTCGTATCGCACCTCTGTTCGCTGTTGGAGGCGGCGCTGCTCAGCGTCACCCCGAGCCAGCTGGCGCTGCTGCGCCAGAAACGTCCGGAGGCGGGCAAGGTGGTGGCTTCGCTCAAGAAGGACATCGAAAAGCCGATCGCGGTGATCCTGATCGTCAACACCGCCGCGCACACGATCGGCGCCACCGTGGCGGGCAGCAGCCTGAACGCGCTCTTCGCGGGGCGGTACATGTGGATATTTTCGCTGCTCTTCACGCTGGCGATGGTGCAGTACACCGAGATACTCCCGAAGACGATGGGCGTCCGCTACAACACCCGCATCCTCGAAATTTCGGCGCAATGGCTGGCGGCGGCGGTGCTGCTGCTGCATCCGCTGATCGGGATCATCCATCTGCTGAACCGCCCCTTCGAGGGGCGCAAGACCGCGCGGCCCAGCACCGCGGAGGAGATCTCGGCGCTGGCGGCGCTGGCGCGCAGTTCGCAGGTCATATCCAGCCGGCAGGAGCGGATAATCCGCATGGTGCCGCATCTTTCGGAGCGCACCGCCCGCATGGTCATGATCGACGTCCAGCATATTTCGTTCCTCTACAGCCGTCAGACGCTGGAAGAGGCGATCGACCTGTCGAACAAGGAGTTCCACACCCGCTACCCGGTCCGCGACAGCGCCGACCCGGGGAAGGTGATCGGCTACGTCAACTTCAAGGAACTCGTCGCCATCGCCCGGACCCATAAGGAAACGCTGCACGTCGGCGACGTGATCCGCCCCATCTCGTTCGCCTCGCCCGAGGAGAACGCGAGCGAACTCTTGGAGCGCTTCGCCGCCCGGCACTGCCACATGATGATCGTCCGCGAGCCGGGCGCGGGCAAAGTGCTCGGACTGGTCACGCTGGAGGACATCATCGAGGAGCTGCTCGGCGATCTGGACGACGAATTCGACCCCCTGCCGCGCACCTTCTACTCGCCCGGAGAGTTCGACTACATCGCGGGCGGCGGCGTGCCGATGGCGCAGCTCGCCCGCGACACCGGGCTGAAACTGCCGCACCGCGCGGAACCGGCGTCGGCGTGGCTCGTCCGCAACCTGAAACATCCGCCGCGCGTCGGCGACGTGCTGAAGTTCGGCAACGCGGAGTTCTTCGTCCGCAAGACCCGGAGAGGTCAGGTGTGGGAGTTCAACGTCAAACGAATGAAGATAGACGAGGAGGTTAGAGTATGAAAAGTCCGCTGTGCAAATGCCTGCCCGCAGTGCTGCTGCTCCTTGCCGGATGCGTGAAGGTGGATTATGTGGGGCAGTGCTTCGATCCGATCCCCGAGGGGACGCCAGTCGAATACTACGCCGAACGCGGCGAGATCCCGCCGGGCAAGTACCGGATCATCGGCCGCGCGAATATCTACACCTCGCACCGTTACGACAAGTATGACATCCGCGAGCTCCTGATCGACGAGGCGCGCAAGCGCGGCGCCAACGCCGTCGCCCTGGTCGGCAAGGAGCGGAGGCTCATCGGCATCTACGACCGCGAGCCGGGGGACGACTCCGGAAGCATTTCGTACCCGACCCGTTCGGACAGCAATCTGACTGCTTCGCCGCAAACGCTCTCCGAGTTCGGGGAACCGACCGAAGTTTACGGGGAAGAGCACTTCCGGCAGGAACTGGATCTGCGGGTGCTCTTTCTGCGGGACCGCGAGTCGGTGGAGCAGGAACTCGCCCGCCGCGGACGTGAACTCGACCGCCTCGTGAAGCAGCCCGATCCCGCCGCCGCGCCGAAAAATGCAACGCCGCAGAAAAAGGATGCTGCGCCCAAAAAGGTAACACCGCCCAAAAAAGAAGCTCCGGCGAAAAAGGACGCTGCGCCAAAAAAGGTAACTGCGTCGAAAGGGGACGCTGCTCCGAAAAAAGAAGATCCGGCGAAAGCGGTAACGCCGCAGAAAAAAGAAGCTGCTCCCAAAAAGGACGCGACTCCTAAAAAGGACGCTCCCGCGAAGAAGGAAACTGCGCCCAAAAAGGTAACACCGCCCAAAAAAGAAGCTCCGGCGAAAAAGGACGCGGCTTCCCAAAAGGACGCAACTCCCCAAAAGGTAACGCCGCAGAAAGAGGAAGCTCCGGCGAAACGCTGATCCTGACGGCGGGCACGCAACGGCGCGTCAGTTCAGATCCGCCGCATAGTTTCCGTCGCCATGTTCCGCATAGGAAACTTCTATATTGGCGATGACGATTTTGTCCGCGCTCGTGGGATAAATGTCGAAATGACCGTCGCGGGCCGCCTTCAGACGTTTCAGTCTGGCGATCAGACCGTCGATGTCGTCCGCGTTAAGCATGAGGTGAATGTCAAGCGGGGCATGATCATCCGTTTCGATGCGCATTCCGGATACTCCTCTTATTCATAACGCCTATAATATGGTCTCTTCCGCTTTACTTCCGACCGGCTGATCGAACAAACGTCACCGTGAACTGACGATACAAACCGTATCATGCTCGGTTATCGCTTTTGACCGGAGGAATTCTCATACGCATTTCCTTTGCCCGTTCAAAGGTTTTTTGTCCCCGCGAGTCGTTGCTCGGGTGAAATTGTTTCAAAAGAGCATCCGCCTGTCTGAACAAGTCTCCGGCCTTCTGCGGTTCACTTGCGGATAAGAAAATACCGTATTGTATCATGGTCTCCGCACAGTCCAAATCATAATTTTCTTTCACTTCTTTGGGAGACTCACGGAGCAACGCACGACATTTTTCCCAAAGTTTCAAACTGTCCTCGAAACACTGTTTTTTGACGTCCGGACGGGTCGCATCCATTGCTTCCATGCTGCGGACGATTGCCGCCATCCAATAGGAATATGGGTTGGCGGGAGCGAATCTCCATGCCCGGTTGAATTCCGCCATCGCCTCCGGAAGTCTTTTTTGGCGCAGAAATTCGACCCCGGTTTTTATCGCCGCCATACTCAATCTCCTGGCGCGTTCCGGCGGATACATCCTTCTCTGGCGGTCAAACCCCATGGCCTCCTGTTCTTTCTCGCTGAAAAGCATTTGGCAGACAGAAGTTTGTTCCGCAGCATACGAAGTCGATATGACCAACAGAATAAATAGAAGGGGAGTCATTATTTTGATACGACAAAGCGGAACGTTGATACCATTATCCATTGTGGAAGCTCCTTCATTCCGGTTTCAAAAATAATATACACCGGCGGGAAAACTTTTACCAGTTTTGCATTTTTACCGAAAAAGGCAAAACTGGTGGACCTCGCAGAAATTTCCGCGAAAATCTCTGGCGAGCTCAAAATGGTTGCAGCTGTTGCAGAATGGTCGCCTCGCTGTAATTCAACGGAACACCTTCGTCGGAGAACGCTTTTGAGGTCAAATAGGAGGTCGCGATTCCGTTAAATTGCAAACCGCCCGCCTCAAATCGAACCCTTAAGACACTCGAACAAGTGACCTGTACGACGCCATGAGTATCGAATTGGATTCCCTGTTCTCATTAAGGCAAACATTGTGTGTCAATACGCTCCGGCCGCTTATTAAAAATTGTTGACAAAACCTATATATACAGAGGCTATTGAGCCTGCTGCCTTCGGGGATATGCACAAATTGGGAGTTGATTATGGAAAACATGGATTATG
>CACZPY010000008.1 GCA_902783135.1 uncultured bacterium | reverse complement strand
TACCCATCCGTACCCATCCGTACCGGGGCGTTCATTCGCAGGCAACAATACCCGGTGTGTCGGTTCCAGCCCCGCTTACTCCGTACTGCTCCGTACCCATCCGTACAAATCCGTACCGGGGCGTTAATTCGCGGGCGGTCGTCGGTATTGCACGGCAGCGTGTACCCGCCGCACAAACCGCGCTTTTCAGTATCTTATCATGGCGCGGGTGGCGTCTTCGTAATGGTCCTCTTCCTCTCGTCGCAGGGATCGGGGGAGCGTTGCCGGGCTGCGCACCGACACCGCGTCCACGGTTGTTTTGACCGTATTCTCAACAGGGCGGACGGGGGCTTCCCAAACGGTCTCGGTGATCTTCGCCTTGCCGACCTCGTAGACGAGCGGTTTGCCGGTGAAGGGGTCCTCGGGGAGATTGGCGAGCGTCTTCGGGAATTCCCCGTGTTTGCGCCGGTATTTTTCCGCCCGGATCAGCACCCGCATTCCGCGGACCCGCGCCGTGAGCGCGTAAAACCGGGCCCCCGCCGTCTCGAACGACGGAAGCATCTTATTGCACATGATCAACCACGGGTTGACGGGTGCCGGATCGAAATGCGTGAAATCCGGCAGGAGATAGGTTTGCAGCATGGTTTTCTTGTCCATCGCGGCGTGATACCACCCTACCGGGAATATCCAACGGTAAGGCGCGAACGCCCCCGGATAAAAAAGTTCCCGTCGATAGTTGTCGTCGGCTATTATCAGTTTTCCGATCGGCTGCGTCAAGGGGAACAACCCCTCCTCCAGCCCGAAGATGATATCCTGACCGAAGACCGCTTCGCTGTACATCGCCCGCGCGTGAACGCGCGGAATGTCACGCTCCAGCGCCGCGAGGTCGGCGTCGAGTTCATCCAGTTTCGCGTCTGGGAGCAGACGGCTTTCAAGAAGTTTTTCCATGCAGTCCAATCGCCCCTGTTCGATGCGGAGCCATCCCAGACTGCAGATGAGAAACGTCTCCTTCTGCAGATACGCGCCGACGTTGCGCATTCGTCGGTAACACGACCACGCCGCGTCGGCGTCTTTTACGGAGAGAAAATAGATCAGGCGGCTGCGTTCGAAAAACCGGACGAAAGTGCGGGACTGCATTATTGTCGGCAGCGGCTCGTCCAAGAGATCGCCGCGGACGAAGCGCTTTTCGGGGAGCGGCGGTTCGCGGTCGAAACAGCGTTCGTAAGCATCCAGCGCGGCGCGGTTGGTCCGGCAGTAGTTTTCATACCACGCGAGCGTCGCTTCGCTCGGGCGGTCGGGCAATGTGATATCCGCAAACACGAGTTCCTCCGTCCATACATCGCCATCTGCGTATTTCCTGTCGATCTTGACCCTGCGTAGGACGTCGCGGAGCTTTTCCTGCCGCGACCAGAACTCGGCGTCGATTTTTCCGCTTTCGTGGTACAGTTGCCCCAACCCGGCGGCGGTGAGCGGTCGGCCGAAACGCTTTTCGACAGCCTGACGCACGGCGGAACACGCGCGGCTTTCGCGGTACGCGAGACCGAGGGTCGAGATATACCACAGTGCGAAAACTCCCCATACCGACAGCGTCGCCGCGCCGAAGGCGGAGCGGATTTTCTTACCGCCCGCCGCCGCGAACGCCGCCGCCATAAACAGCCCGCCCGCGACGAAAAACAAGAGGGCTATGAAAAAGCACAACGCCCAGTACATAGGCGTCACTCCGGGGAGACCGCTGCACATCCACTCCGGCAGCGGTCCGATTGATCCCGGATCGGAATAACAGGTCAGGACATTCCACGGAGGGAAGAACCGGATGATGCCAAACACTCCGAGCACGAGGCACACCACCGCCGGGATCAGATACCACAGCGCCTTGAAGCGCCGCTCGCGCCGCAGTACCTTCACCACTCCGACGAGAGAGATCACCGCCAGCGCGAACGAATAAAGCATTATCAGCAACGCGCCGACGACCGAACATATGAACAGAGGAAGCAACAGCCGTCCGTATTTTCCCAAACACAGCGCCAGCAGGTGGAAAAACGAAAACCACAGCCAGTTTCCGGCGGTAAGCAGAGTGAACGCGAACGCCGCGCCCTTGGCGCAGTCGGAAACGAAGAAGACCTTGGAAAGCAGTTTTTTCATGGACGCGTCCTTTCAAAAACATATTGCGGATGCGATATAAAAATAAGATAATCCTCCCGCGCCCCGATTGCAAGCCGACCCCGGCGGATCACCGCCGCGAAGCGGTTCCGGCAAAGAGTGCGCGGAGTTCGTCGCGGGAGGGGACCCCGGTCTGCGCGACTTTGCGGATCGTCAGCGCGGCGCAGCCGTTGCCCAACTCCGCCGCTTCGGTCAAGTCGAATCCGCACGCCAGCGCCAACGCGAATCCGGCGGTGAAACTGTCGCCCGCCCCCACCGTGTCCGTCGGTCCCGCATAGGGGATCGCCGGGATGAACGTCGTGCCGTCGCGCCCGAAGACGAAACAACCGTTGCCGCCGTCGGTGACGACGAGTTCCCGACCCGTCCGCCGCAAGATGGCGGCACCGGACTCCTCCGGCGGCGCGTCCGGATTGCCGAACGCCAGCTGCGACGCGGCGGCGGCGTTGATCTTGAGGATCGCTCCGGGATAGGCGTCGATATGTTCCCGCCCGTCGAAGACCACTTTGTGCTCTCCCATCTTCCGTGCCAGCAGCGCGGCGAACTCACGCCGGAAGAACTCCGAGTGGATGCCGTGCGGAAGCTGCTGGTTGACGATCAGCACGTCCAACTCCGCAAGCCCGGACTCGATGCGGCGGAGCAGCCGATCCGCCTCGCCGTCGGTCAATGGCACGCCGCCCAGATCCAGCCGCGACTGTTCGCGCCCCTGCAAAAACGGCTTGCAGTAGACGGGGGTGTGATACTCCGGCCGGTCGATGCGCAATAGACCGTCGCCCGCCGCGGAGTCAGGACACAAGGCGCGCCGCAGCCAGTCCCCGAAGGGATCGCTGCCGAGCGCGCCGAAGCAGTGCAATTTTTCCGCGCCCAACGCGCGCAGATTGGCGGCGAGGTTCCCCGCGCCGCCGGGAGAATAGCGGGCGGAGCCGACCGGGGTGGTGACGATCCCCGTTTCGACGGAAGGCTCTCCACACTCGGGGCGCAGTTCCCAGTACGCGTCCACGCAGAAATCGCCGACGACCCCGACCCGGCGGTCAGGAATCAGCGAAAACCAGCGGTCGAGAGTTTTTTCATCCATCAGCCGTCACCGTGTACAGTTTTCGTTTATTACAAACGCATGTGATTTACCATAACTCCCATTTTTGCGAAGCCATTCGGATGTATGCCGGGTTTTGCGAGGGAAGAGAGCGAGGGAGTGCACTGACGCGCTCGACCAAGCGAACGACGAGCAAGGCGCGGCAGACGCCGAATGGCAAAGCAAAAAAATGGCAGTCCTGTAAGGATTCGAACCTCAACAAAGTGAACCAGAATCACTTGTGCTACCGTTACACCACAGGACTGCGTCTGTGCCATAATATACTTCCGTTTTTCGTCAAAAGCAAGTCCCCGCGCGCGGAAAATCCGCATCGCCGGGACAAAAAACCGGCCGGTGCGCGAACGTACCGGCCGGGAAAGCATGCCGAACGGGGCGGGATCAGTAGATCTTTTCCTTGCCGTCCTTGTCGATGTAGTAATACTCGACCTGCTTGCGCTTGTTCCACTCGCCGCGGGTGAAGTCCGGCAGCGCCACCGGCGCGCCGTTCAGTTCGACCGACTTCTTGGAGACCTCGATGATCGAAGACCAGGTGGCGCCGTCGTAGACGTCCATGTCGAGCGGCAGTCCGTTGTTGAGGCAGTAGAGCAGCCGGTAGTCCATGACGGTATCCATGCCGCCGTGGCCGCCGAACTTCTTCGCCTCCGCCTCGAAGTAGCGGTAGATGGGATGGCGCTGCCTGCCCATCAGCGCTTTCACCTTGTTCGGGGAAAGGTAGTTGTGGTAATCGGGCGAAAACGCGAATATGGGTTGGGTGGCGCGGTTTTCGCTGTACGCGGTGTAGCCCTTGGTCGCGTTGAGTTCATACGCGCGGCTGTAGGGGCGGCGCAGCGCGGTCGCGTAGTAGAGCAATATGGTCTTGCCGTTGGCGGTCTTGATCATGGAAAGGTTCATATCCGGCCAGTAGTATCCCTTGGCGAATTCGGTATCCTCGCCGAAGTGCTCCTTCGCGGCGATCTTGAGGGTGAAGTCGCGGGTGGAGATGGCGTTCAGCGTGACCATGCGGTCGCCGCGGTTGATGCTCATCCAGTGGGCGACGGGGCCGATCGCGTGGGTCGGGTAGGTGTTGCCGCCCGAGATCGGGGTCGGACTGGGCTTGCGGAGCTTGCGCCAGTTGTCCTTGGCCTCGCGGAACTTGTACGATTCCATGTTGTGGATGTAACCGGCTTCGGCGTGGATGGGTTCGCCGAGCGTGCCGTTGCGGATCATGTTCAGCACCGCCATCGCGTAGTCGCTGTAGAGGCAGTTTTCGAGCATCATGCAGTGGCGCTGATATTTTTCCGCGGCGTCGACGAGTTTCCAGCAATCCTCGATGGAGTGGGTCAGGGTGACTTCGGTGACGACGTGCTTGCCGTGCTGCATGGCGTAGATGGCGATCGGCACGTGGAGATTGACGGGAGTGGCAACATAGACGAGGTCGATGTCGTCGCGTTCGCAGATCTTCTTCCAGTCGTCGGCGCCCTTGAAGAAGTCGACGGTGTAGGGATAGTTGATGCTCTTGAGATATTTATCCGCCTTTTCGAGTTTTTCCGGCCAGAGGTCGCTGGCGGCCTTCAAGGTGGCCTTTTCGGGCAAGTAGGCGAAGCGCCTCAACGCGGCAAAACCGCGAGCGCCGACGCCGATGATGGCGATGCGCACGTTCTTGATCGGAGCCACGCGGAAACCGATCATGCTCTTCTGCCCCGGCTGGCGCTCCGGCACCGGGAACTGGAACGGCTCGACCGCTCCGGCGGAGACGACCGCCGCCAAAAGCGCGATCACCGACATCAGTGTGAATCTTTTCATTCTGTGTCCCCCAATTGATTCTGTTGATCGACGCGGCATCCGCACCCCCGCAAATGATACGTTTCGGTATCAATCGCGCGGCGGCTTTTGCCGCTTATGTGGCTATTATACACCGTTGACGATAAAAAAGCAACTGTTTTCTTAAAAAATTCGTGTCGTATTTTTCACTCGGCGTAGAGCGTCTGGCGCAGCGCCTCGTAGAGGACGATGGAGACCGCGTTGGCGAGGTTCAGACTGCGGCTGCGGCGACCGGGCATGGGGATAACCCGCAGGGAATCGCGGTAGCGGCCGTAGAACTCGGGGGGCAGACCCGAGGATTCGCGTCCGAAGACGAGGTAGTCGCCGGGGCGGTAACGTTCGTCGAAGTAGCTCTTTTCGCCGTGGGTCGAAAAGAAGAGCAGACGCGCCGATGGCCCCGCCGCCGCGATGAAATCCTCCCAGCACGGATAGCGGTGCAGTTCGAGGAACTGCCAGTAGTCCAGCCCGGCGCGCTTGAGGTATTTGTCTTCCAGCGAAAAGCCGAGCGGATCGATCAGGTGCAGCACGGCGTCGGTGGAGACCGCGAGACGGCCGATGGTCCCGGTGTTCTGCGGGATCTCGGGCGCGACGAGGACGATGTTGAACGGCGTCATCGGGCGGCTCCGAATCTGCGGCGCAGCCGGGCGGCGAAGAGAAAGTCGCAGTCGTCGTCGAAGCCGTCGAAGTGATATATTCCCGATACTATCTCCCCGGTCAGGGGATGGGTGCCGGACTCGGGAGTAAAGTCGGGATGCGCGGCGAGAAAGCGTTCTACCACCCTCTCGTTCTCCTCGCGGAAGAGCGAACAGGTCGCGTAAACCAGCACGCCGCCCGGTTTGACCGCGGCGGAAAAACGCGACAGTATGTCGAACTGCCGGGCGGAATAAGCCTCAAGCTCGCTCAGGTCGAACTTCCAGGCGCTGCCGGGATTGCGGCGCCAGACGCCGCTGCCGGAGCACGGCGCATCGACCAGCACGCCGTCGCAGGGGTGAAAACCGCGCGGCACGCGTCCGTCGTGGTGCAGCGTCGAGATGTTGGGGAATCCGGCGCGCCGCGCGCGAAGTTTGAGTTCGTGAAGGATGCCCTCGCGGATGTCGCCCGCGATCACGGTGCCGCGCCGCCGCATCAGTTCGGCGAGTTCCAGCGTCTTGCCGCCGCCCCCCGCGCAGGCGTCGAACCAGCGTTCGCCCGCTTTGGGCGCGCAGACGAGCCCGACGCACTGGCTGGCGAGGTCCTGCACCTCGAATCCCCCCGCGCGAAACGACGGCAGCGTGAAGATATTGATCTTACCGCCCGTCAGCGCCGCGGCGGCGGCGACCCGCGGGTGGCGGCGCACCGTCAGCCCGGCTTCGGCGAGTTCGCGGAGCGTCGTTTCCACGTCCTTGCCCTGAAGCCGGATCCACAGCGGCGGGCGGCGCGCCATGAGCCGCGTGAGTTGCGAAAAATCCTGCGGAACGGCGGCGGCGAAGGCGGCGGGGAGCAGCGCTTCCGGGGCGACGGGCTTCTCAGAACCGGTGAAGCATGCGGCGGCGGCGGCGCGGCGCTCGAAGGGAGCATCCGCGGGCAGTTCCGGGACCGCGGGCAGCGCGTACAATTTGCCGAGCGACGCGGCGAGTTCACCGTGTTCGCCCTCGAAGATCAGCGCCGTGACGCCGAGCGCGGCGAGTTCCTCCGGGGAAAAATCGGTTTCGCCGCGTTCGATCCGGGCGGCGACCGGCTCCGGCAGCATCGCCCGGAGCGCGCCGTAGTAACGCGCGACCGCGTAGAAAACCGCGGAGATCGCGGCACGGTCGCGCGAACCGCAGCCGCGATGGGTGCGCAGAAACTCCGCCAGCACCCGGTCGGCGGGACGTCGGACGCCGAAGACGCCGCGGATCAGACTCCGCAGCGCGTCGAGCACCGACTCCGCCTGCGTACGGAAGCGGTCGAGACGCAGCGCCTCGCGCTTCACCCCCGCCGACTTGAAAGACGGCGAAACGGGATGTGCGGGACGATGTCCGGGGGAAGCGGCGCCGCGGCGGCGCGGAGAGAAGTCACTTCCGCAGCGCGGGGGTCGATCGGAATTCGATGTAGTCAATTTCCAGCCTCGTATCGGATTGACTGTGGTGGGTGTTGGCGCCGACAGTCAGGGCAAAGCCCACGGAGAGCGTCTTGCCGAAGGCGGCGCGGTAGTCCGCGAGAACGTTGCGTTCCTCCTCGACCCACTCGCCAACGGGCGATTTGCGGTTGCGCACACAGATCGACTTCACGGTGGTGAGCCCGCCGCGGTACTTGATCAGCGACTCCACGCCGATCTGGGTGTTGTACTCCCAGCGGTAGCCGATGCTGGAGTGACGCAGATTGGTGCCGTCGGCGACGTAGATCACCCCCGCCTGATCGTCGGGATCGGCGGAACCGGCGGCGATGTTCAGCGGGCGGACGATCCGCCAGCGCCAATGCAGATACGGGTACTTGCGCAGATCCAGATCGCGCGGCATGGTGATGACGAATCCGCTCGATTTTTTCGCCTCGACGATCAGGGCGAAACCGTTCAGGGTGCCGGGAACGCGCCCGACGGAAAAGCCGGTGCCGGGAACCATCGGCAGCGTATTGTAGAACAGCCAGTTTTTCCGGAAGAGATCGACGCTGTCGAAATCCCAGCGGAAGACGTCCCCGGCGGCGCCCTCCGCGCGGACGGCGGACGTCAGAAACGGCAACAGCACGAGTGTGAGCAAAAATTTCTTCATCGCTTCGCGGCGGCGCTTTCGGTGTACTTGCGGTAACGTTTCATTATGTTCGAGATATATCTGCGGGTGCCGGCGATGGTGACGCGCGGCAGCACTTCGCCGTCATGACGCGGCGGCGCCCACGCTTTCGCGCGGCGTTCGCCGGCGTTGTACTGACCGAGCGCCAGTTCCAGACCGTGATCGTATCCGCTCCAGCGGCGTATCGCCCGGGCGAGATACCAGCAGCCGATCTCCAGATTCAGCTCCACGCCGAAAAGTTCCCGCCCCGACGGACGGGCGCGTTTCGCGACCCGCGCCCACTCCGCCGCCGCCCCGGAGGGCAGCACCTGCATCAGACCGATCTCGCCCGCGGACCCGCGCGCCCGCGCATTGAAGCGGCTTTCGCGGAAGATCAGCGCCCGGACCAGTTCGGGATCGAGACCGTGCCGCCGGGCGGCAGCGACGATCTCGGCGTGGTACTTGGTGTCGTCGACGAACCAGTTTTCCGGGTCCGGGATCGCGTCCCAGTTCCAGATGACGGCCGCCAGCACGACCAGCAGCGCGGCGGCGCCGATACGGAGCAGACGCCCCCGCGACTTGTCTCTGCGCCCGGTCAATCAGCGTACCCGGAACGGCTCACTTGGTCCCGGCGGGAGCGCTGGGATCTTTGCCGGAAGAGTCCTTGCCGGAAGAAAGCGCATCCTTGGCCGCCGATTCCGCCGCCGCGGAGATGCGCCGCAGCAAACTTTCGGGAAGGTGCATCGCCAGCCGGAGCGTATTTTCCTTCGTCTCCACCTTGAGCGCCTTGATGAGTTCCTCGCCGGTCTGCGGATCGTCGCCGAAGACCATGCCGACTCCCATCGACAGCCAGCCGGGGACCATCATCCCCATCCGGGCGGCGGCCTTGGCGTCGCGGAAGACGCCGACGGCGGCAAGATCGAGGTCGTGCCCCTCGGCGCCGGAAAAGTTCACCGTCGTCATGACCGTCAGCAGACCGATGTCGTCCTTATCCGAGGCGGGCTTGGGATCGAGGTCGCGCCACATGCCCCACAACGCGACATTGGGGATCGCGATCTTCGCCGCGGCGTCCGCGGGGACGAGGGAAGTCGTGAAATACTTTTCCAGCGCCTCCGGTTCGGCGGCGACGATCACGTCATCGGCGACGAAGACCATATCCAGTTCCTCGCCGCGCTTCCGCTGGGTCAGGCGGTAGATGCGGCGGCCGTTGACCTGCCGCGCCGCGATCTGCGTACCGTTGCCGGCGGTGATCGACTTATCCAGTTCGGAGCGGAACTTGGCGGCGGATTCCAGCCGCACCGCCACGCCTACCTGATCCTCGGCGTAGAAGACCAGTATCGATTTGAGCGCGGCGATATCCAGCCCCACCTCCTTGAGCGCGGCGAGCTGGGTCACCATCCCCGGATCGGCGAGCTGCTTCTGCGCGTCGGGATGGGCGAGCAGAATGGGAACGTCCGCCAACACCAACACTTCGTACTTCGCCGGAGCGAATTTCAGCAGACCGGTATCGGCGGCGTTCAGCACGAACGCTCCGACCGCGAACAACGCGAAGAGAAGTTTTTTCATCGCTGCCATCTTTCTTTTTTGGTTTGCACTTGGTTATATCGGCGCGAGTCACTGCGCCGGTTTTTCCTGCTTTTTGGGCAGTTTGACTTCGATATGCAGCTCGCGCAGCTGCTTGATCGTGACCTCGCTCGGCGCGTTCATCATCAGGTCCTCCGCCTGCTGGTTGAAGGGGAACGCGATCACTTCGCGGATGTTCGGCGCGTCGGCGAGCAGCATCACGATCCGGTCGATGCCGGGGGCGATGCCGCCGTGCGGG
>CACZPY010000007.1 GCA_902783135.1 uncultured bacterium | reverse complement strand
GCTTCGGCAAGACCAATTACACCTATCCGGGCGAAGGCGACGGCTGCGTCGTGCAGATCGTCGAGGATCTGATCATGCGCGGCTACGACGGCGGTTTTTCGATGGAGCCGCATCTGAAGAAGGTCTTCCACGACCGCGACGCCGAGGGCCGGAGCGAGGAGCAGCAGCGTTACGACGCCTACGTCGAGTACGGCCGCCGCTTCATGAAGATCGTCGAAAAGGCGGTCGCCAAACGCGACGCCGCCAGGAAGTGACAAGCCACCAACACCACACAAATATAAGGAGTCTCGATATGAAAGAACTGAATGCCGCTCCGACCGGTAACGCCAAGCTGGTCGCGTGGGTCAAGGAATGGGCGACGCTGTGCGAGCCGGATGCGCTGTACTGGTGCGACGGGTCCAAGGCCGAGTACGACCGTCTGAGCGAAGAGATGGTCGCCTGCGGTCTGGCGATCCGGCTGAACCCGGCCAAGCGCCCGAACTGCCTCCTGTTCCGCTCCGACCCCTCCGACGTGGCGCGGGTCGAGAACCGCACTTTCATCGCCTCGGTCAAGCAGGAAGACGCCGGTCCCACCAACAACTGGATCGACCCGGTCGAGCTCAAGAAGACCATGACCGAGCTGTACCGCGGCTGTATGCACGGGCGCACGATGTATGTGATCCCGTTCTCGATGGGCCCGGTCGGCTCGCACATCGCCAAGATCGGCGTCGAGATCACCGACTCGGCTTACGTCGTGCTCAACATGCACATCATGACCCGCGTCGGGACCAAGGTCCTCGCGGCGCTCGGCAACGGCGAGTTCGTGCCCTGCATGCACTCGGTCGGCAAGCCGCTCGCGCCGGGCGAATCCGACAACGGCATCTGGCCCTGCGCGCCGCTGGATAAGAAGTATATCGCGCAGTTCCCCGAAACGCGTGAGATCTGGAGTTACGGCTCCGGTTACGGCGGGAACGCGCTGCTCGGCAAGAAGTGCCTCGCGCTGCGCATCGCTTCGGTGCAGGCGCGCGACGAGGGCTGGATGGCGGAGCACATGCTGATCCTGAAGCTCACCAATCCGCAGGGCGAAGTCAAATACGTCACGGGCGCGTTCCCGTCGGCGTGCGGCAAGACCAATCTCGCGATGCTGATCCCGACGCTCAAGGGCTGGAAGGTCGAGACCGTCGGCGACGACATCAGCTGGATGAAGTTCGACGACGAGGGGCAGCTCCGCGCGATCAACCCCGAAGCCGGATTTTTCGGCGTCGCTCCCGGAACCAGCATGAAGTCCAATCCGAACGCCATGCTTTCGTGCGCCAAGGATACGATCTTCACCAACGTCGCGCTGACCGAGGACGGCGACGTCTGGTGGGAGGGCATCGGTTACGACGCCCCCGG
Source organism: uncultured bacterium (assembly GCA_902783135.1). Classification (GTDB taxonomy): domain Bacteria; phylum Verrucomicrobiota; class Lentisphaeria; order Victivallales; family Victivallaceae; genus UBA1784. Next base: position 8,655 of record CACZPY010000007.1, on the reverse strand, counting down.
CAAATTGATCGACTGGAAGGGCAACGAGTGGGATGCCAAGACCGCGACCGAAAAGGCGGCGCATCCGAATGCCCGCTTCACCGCGCGTGCCTACAACTGCCCGTGCATCGCCGACGAGTGGGAAGATCCCAAGGGCGTGCCGATCAGCGCGTTTCTCTTCGGCGGCCGCCGTCCGAGCACCCTGCCGCTGGTCTATCAGTCCAAGAACTGGGAACACGGCGTCTTCATCGGCGCCACCGTCGGTTCGGAAGTCACCGCCGCCACGTTGGACGTGAAGGTCGGCACCGTCCGGCGCGATCCGTTCGCCATGCTGCCGTTCTGCGGCTACCACATGGGGGACTACTTCGGGCACTGGCTGGAGATCGGACGCCGGGGCGCGGCGCAGGGCAAGCTGCCCAAGATTTTCTGCGTCAACTGGTTCCGCAAGAGCGCCGAGGGCAAGTTCATGTGGCCGGGATTCGGTGACAACAGCCGGGTGCTGGCATGGATATTCGCCCGCTGCTCCGGCAAGGGCGAGTTCAAGGATACGGCGATCGGCATCATGCCGACCGAGGCGGCGATCGACCGCACCGGCATCGAGAACGAAGTGAGCGAGGCGGATCTCGCCGAACTGCTCAAGGTCGATGTCGCTGGGTGGAAGCGCGAACTTGAGATGATCAAGGAACACTTCGCCAAGTTCGGCGACCGTCTGCCCGCCGAGTTGAAGAAACAGCTCGCCGACCTGGAGGCGCGTCTGAATTAGGATGCTTCCGGCTCACGGAACTACCGACGGCTCCATCCGTTTCGACCGGGTGGAGCTGTCATTTTTTCGACTTCGGAGTTTGCAGAGTCCGGCGCGGCGAAGTATGTCGGCGCCGGATGTGGAGTGTCGAACATGTCTTCCGTCAACAAGTTGTATTTATACAATCTGCTGACCGCCGCATCGCTGACGGTCGTCGCGGAGTTCCTGTTCGTGGATCAACTGCTGCTGCGAATACGGACCGGCATCGTCATGATGGGCGTACTGAAAGCGCTGATCTTCTTCCTGCCGGTCGTCTCCTACCAGTTGGCGGCGCCGCTGCTGAATCGGTCCCGTGTGCAAATACCGCTGTGCGCGTATTGTTATGTGCTGCGGGCGCTGCTGCCCGCATTGCTGCCGGCGGCGGCTCTGCTTGGCGCGGGAAATATGGTGCTGCAATACATGGGCGTGGTAATATTCCCAGTGGCTATGATGTTAGCCGCCTTTGCCAACAATGCGCTGATGATAATATATCACGATCAGTTGCCTCCGGAGTCCTTCAACCGCTGTTCGGGCATAATTCAGATGTGCTTCAATCTGCCCGGTTTCGTGCTGGGCGTTCCCGTCTCGTTCGGTCTGCGGCGGGCGGCCGAGTCGGACGACCGGAGTTTTTTTCTGATCTATCTTGCGGCGATGCTGCTCTGCGCGTTGTTTCAGTTGCCGGCATTTGCGGTATTGCGTTCGCTTGGTCGGAGTTCCGGGCGTCAAAAAAACGAGGTCCGGCGGGAATCGTGGAGGAACCTGCTGCGTCCCTACCGCGATCCTGAATATCGGAAGACGCTTGCCGTCACCGCACTCCACGCCGTCGTGGGCGGCGTCGGTCTGGCGTACATCGGGGTATTCTGTCTGAAGATAATCGGAGTTTCCGTTTCCGACGCCTATTTGGTGCGGATGATGGCAGCGGCCATCGGTCTGCTGCTGCTGCCGTATGCCGGCAGACTCGCCGACCGCATCGGTTATCGCCGGATGTATATCGGTGCCGGGGCGCTGCTGGGACTCGGTTTGGCTTTTTTGGTGGCGTTCCCGTATGTCTGGATGCTGCCGCTCGGCGCGTTGTTGTTCTGGGACGGGATCAGTTCTCCGGTCGGTTTTGCGCTGGGAATGTGCGTGCATGCTGCGGCGAGCAAACTGGCGCCGGATCGCGGCATCGCCGGATATGTCGCCGCGTTCAACGTCGCCCGCAATGCGGGAATGGGCGTTGGGGCGCTTGCCGCGGGAGCGCTTTTCGGCGTGCTGTCCGACTTCGGGGTGTCCGAAGCGGCGAGCATGAGGATCGTCTTGGCATCGTGTCTGCTGCCGCTCGCGCTGCTGATCGCGGCGGGAGGAAAAAAAGAAGCGTGATCCCGCTTTATACGGAATAGCCGAGGTAGCCGAGCGCAATGCGTACATCCTCCTCGGTCCCCGCCGGGATCTCCAGCACGATGTGTCGCAGACCGGCATCGACCGCATTGCGGACGATCTCCCGCAGACGCATCTTTTCGGCGTTGGGCAATGCGAGGGTCAGATGTCCGTCGCTCCACCGCTCGTCGGGATAGCTGTCGTCGTACTTCGAGGCGTGGAGGTGCATCATCTTCACTTGTCCGGATGCGATCATCTCGTTCGCCGCCGTGAAAAAATCCAGCCCGAAAAGCCGTGCCGCGATCCACAAATGTCCGGTGTCGAGGCAGAGCGGATGTCCGTAATACACCAGATCTTTGGGCACCATATCGCCTTCGCCGACCGCGGGGAAGTCGTTTTCGACGCAGATCGTGAGATCGGGATATTTCTCGCGCAGTACTGCGAGATTCGCCTTTACACGGTCGCGGCGTTCCAGATATTCGGGCAACGCGGTGAAGTCGGCGTTGAGCATGATGCCGTCCCAGCGCATCAGTTTCGGACGGAGCACCGTTTTCATGCACTCCCAGAACGATCTGCCGTGGCCGAATGCGGGAATGGCGGCATCGGTCATGAAGAAACCGTGAAAGACCATCCTTTCGACGCCGAGACCGCGCAGATAGGCGATGTTTTCATCCACCGCCTTCCAGACCGGCGCCATATCCGCGGCGGCGAAGTTCCAGTTGTACGGCTGTTCCACCGGTGCGTGGGCGCTCAACGGCACGCCGCGTTCGGTAAAAAACTTTATCTCTTCGAAGGAACAGGTGTTGTGAAGCTGGACGCCGAATTCGACCCCGCATCGGGCGCACAGCTCGCGCGAACGCGACAAAATGGATTCGCGATGTCCCGGATCGCGGAAGGCGGGACTGGAAAGTTCGAGCCGCATCGGTTTCATTTGAAACTGGAATCCCCCAACATGCGCAGCCGTTTGCCGCCCAGCGGGAAACGCACCTGAAAGATCGTGCCCCGCTGTGGTTCGGAAACGAGTCCGAACTCCGCGCCGTGTTCGCGGCAGATGCGTTCGATGATCATGGTGCCGATGCCGTTGCCGCCGGATTTGGTGGTCTTGAACGCCTGAAATATGCTGCTCAGCGCCGAGGGGGCGACTCCGCACCCGGTGTCGGCGAATTCGACCGTCAGAAACTCCGGATCGGCATAGCCGAAGATCGTGAGTTCGCCGCCGTTGGTCATCGCCTGGACCGCGTTGCGGATGATGTTGTAAAAGAGCTGTTTCAGCTGCGAGGCATCGCCGGATACCGGCGGCAGCACCGACGCCCAGTTGCACTTGACTTCGACTTTGCGCGCCTCGACTTCCGGCTGCATGAAGCGGAGCACATCCACCACCAATTCCCGGATGTCCGCCGGAGCGAACTGCGGCTTGCCCGGACGGATGGCGGTCAGAAATCCGTGGATTATGCTGTCCAGACGTTCCACTTCTCCGGTGCATGCGGCGATCATTTTCGCGACCTCGCCGCTCGGCAGGGCGTCTTCGGGATTTCCGGAAAGCGACTTTTCTATTATCTGCAGATTGAGATACAGACTGTTCAGCGGATTACCGATCTCGTGCGCCACTCCGGCGGCGAGCAGCGACACCGCCTTCACCGTTTCGGATTCCAGTTCGTTCATGGTCTTTTTGCGGCTCTCGGTGACGTCGCGCAGGATCACCGCCGCCAGCGCCGCATCCTCGGGCAGGGGGACCAGATAGAACTGGATGAACCGCGGTTCCGGGTAGAGTATCTCCACCTCCTGCCGCGCCAAGCGCACCCATTCGTTCTCGTCCTCGTGGAGGATCCTTCGCCAGTCCACGCCCTGTATCAACTGCGGCACCCGGATCGTCGTGATATCCTCCGGCAGCGCCAGCATGTCGTGCGCCGCACGGTTGGCGTAACGGATACGCAGTTTCCTGTCCACGACGAGAATGCCTTCTTCGACCGCGTTGAACACGGTTTCGAAGAAGCCGCGGTCGCGAGCCAGGCGCAGAATATACGCCTGCCGGTTGGTGGCGTCCAGTTCGCCGAGGCGGTCGCTGAAGCGCTCAAGAAAACTTTTTCTCACGGTCATTGTTGAAATCTCCGACTCCCAATGTCATATTAATATAATGGTAATGGAAGCGCTTTGCAATTGCGCCGCTCCATGACCGGCGGCAAAAAATCTCCGGAGGGGCCGGAGTTCCTAAAAAACGGGAAGGATTCGACATGTCGTATTTCAAATATCATGCGGTCATACTGACCGCCTTGCTCGCCGCGGGCACACTTTTCGCGTCGGAGGTCTCTCTGCCGATAAAAATGGCGGATGTCGCCGCGCAGATGAAACGCAAACATCATGACAACGCGAAGATCGAAGCCAAAAACGACGAACTCGTCATTACCATGACCGAAGTTCCCGGACGCGGCGGGTTCGACGCTCAATATTCCGCCGACCTCAAGCGTTTTGCCGGACGCACCGCGACCTTGATGATCGACGTCAAGACCGACAAGCTTTCCCGCAACGACCGCAAGGTGCCGCCGATTCTCGGCAGGATATTTTTCAGCGGCACCGGGCACAGCATCCATGCCGAGAGCACCGATTGGCAGACGATCGAGTTCAAAAGTCTGCGGCTGCCCGGCAACGGGCTGGTCAAATTGAGGATCGTGCTGAAAAACTTTTCGGGAGAAGTCTCGTTCCGTTCTCCGCGCGCCAAGATCAATCTTTCCAAGCGCGATCGCGGCAATGACGGCGAGCGGAAAAAGAAAAAAGACAAAAAGAAGGATAACTGAAGCATTTGTCGTTTTTTTTGAGGAGGGCTGTGGACCATGCCGCTGTTCCGTTATATATGCAACGATTGTCATAATGAATTCGAGTTTCTGCAGCCGCGCTACGATGCTCCGTCGAAGTGTCCAAAATGCGGCTCGGAAAACAACTCCCGGCAGTTGAACCGGATCGGCGTCATCAGGACTCCCGGACCGTCCGGCTGCGCCAATCGTAACGAGTGCCCGTCCGCGGGAGGCCATCATTGTTGCGGCGACGGGTGTTGCCACCATCATTGATGCGCCATGAACAAAAAGGAACTGCTTGCCGCCCTTGACGAACTGGGGATGCGTCCAGGGCGCGGTCTCGGGCAGAATTTTCTGCTCGACGGCAACCTTTTGGATGCCATCGCCCGCATCAATGCCCCCGCGCCCGGCGAGGAGATACTTGAAGTCGGCCCCGGTTTCGGCGCCTTGACCAAGCGTCTGCTCGATGCCGGAGCGAAGGTGACGGCGATCGAATTCGACCGCCGTCTCGCCGGGTATTTGCGCCGGCATCTGGCTTGCGACAATCTGCGGCTGATCGAAGCTGACGCCTGCAAGGTGGATTACACCGAACTTTTTCCGCACGGAGGATTCCGCGCCATCGCCAATCTGCCGTATTCGATCAGTTCGGTGTTCATCGCCAGAATGCTGGAAATGGAAGATCCTCCGGAGGCGATGTTTTTCATGCTCCAGCGGGAAATGGGCGAACGCCTCGCCGCCGCCCCCGGCAGCAAGGCATACGGTGCGCTCTCGGTGCGGACCGGTTTCGTTTACGAAGTCCGGATCGAACGGATCGTGCCGCCTGAGGTGTTCTATCCGCCCCCGGAGGTCGATTCGGCACTGGTCGAGTTCCGCCGGCATCACAAGTTCCATCCGACCCGGGAGCAGCACGCAAAACTGCGGGGGATCGTCAACTCAGCCTTCGCCCAGCGCCGCAAGCAGCTGGGCAAAGTGTTGGGCGGCGTCTACGGCAAGATGGGGGCGGCGGAGGCGCTGAAGTCCGCCGGGATCGCTCCGGAGATACGCCCGGACAAACTCGGCTGCGGGGAGTATCTGCGCATCGCCGAGGGGCTTTTCCCCGCGATTTTTGAAAAAAAGCCTCTTTGAACGGAATTTTTTCTTGCAATTTGTGCATACGTAAATTATATTGCACCAAAGTAGATTTTTAAAAACACGGATGTTTAACCAATCCATATCATAACTGAGGAAAGATTATGAAATTCGGTAAGACTCTTCTGCTGGCGGCGGTGTTGGTGTTCGGCGCACTGCAGGCGCGTGCCGTCCAAGACGGAGATAATTGGGTCATGCTGCCGGTCGAAAAGATCAGCCGCGGTATCGCCAATTGCGCCTTCGGGCCGCTGGAGCTGCCGATGAAGTGGTACGATGTGTCCTTTCAGTCGGGCGGCATCGTCGGTCTGACCTACGGAACGCTTAAAGGCGTCCTGTATGTAATTGCCCGCGAAGTGGTCGGTATCGTCGATATCATCACCTTCCCGTTCCCGCTGCCCGGCTGCCCCAACGAAGTTGACGGGTACGGTTGGGGATACGGTCCGATCATGCGTCCGGCATGGGTGGTCGACGCCGATCACGACTGGTGGAATTTCGTGTACGACCGCAACACGATGAGCAGCGTGTCGGATTATTGAGGCGCCAAAGTTTTTGTTCGAGTGCGGGGCGGATGTTTTCTCCGTCCCGTTTTTTTTACCGGACCCCGGCTCCGCGCGGCGGAGCGGCGATAACATCAACCGTTTCTGATAAGGATTTTACTGGAGAGCCATGAGTTTTTCCTGCGGTTTTGTCGGATTGCCCAACGTTGGCAAGTCCACGCTGTTCAACGCATTGAGCAAAGGCGGCGCCGAGGCCGCCAACTTCCCGTTCTGCACCATCGAGCCCAATACCGGGATCGCTTCGGTGCCGGATCCCCGGCTCAAGGTGCTGGCGGAACTGGAGCACTCGGGGCGGATCGTGCCGTCGACGCTCAAATTCATCGACATCGCCGGATTGGTGCGCGGCGCCAGTCAGGGGCAGGGGCTCGGAAACCAGTTTTTGGGGCACATCCGCAATGTCGACGCCATTGCCCATGTGGTGCGGCTGTTCGAAAACGGGGACATCGTGCGGGTCGAGGAAGCGGGAGCTCCCTCCCGCGATCTTGAGATCATCGAGACCGAGTTGATGCTCTCCGACTTGGAGATGCTGGAAAAGCGGCGCGACCGGGCATCCAAGCTCGCCCGTTCCAATGACCCCGACAGCAAGCGGGAGTTCGAATTGCTTAAGGATCTCGCCGCGCAGCTTGCCGAAGGGAAAATGCCGGAATACGACCGCGAAGATCCGCAAATCTGCCAGTTGGTATCCTCGTTCGGGATGTTGTGTGACAAACCGGCGTTCATCTGCGCCAACATCGGCGAAGATCAGATCGGCGACAACTGGCGGCAGGCGCCCGGCGCGGCGGAGCTGATCGACTATGCCGCCAAACGTAACTTGGAGATCGTTCCGGTCTGTGCCAAACTCGAGGAGGAGTTGAGTGCGCTGCCGCCTGCCGAAGCCGAGGAGTTCATGCGCGAACTCGGCATAACGGAATCGGGGCTCGATCATGTGGTGCGCACCGGATACCGCCTGCTGGATTACATCACCTTCTTCACCGCCGGGCCGATGGAGTCCCGGGCGTGGACCGTCACCCGCGGGGCATTGGCTCCGGAGGCGGCGGGCAAGATCCATACCGACATGTGCCGCGGGTTCATCCGCATGGAGACCGTTTCCTACGACGATCTGGTCGCTTCCGGCAGTTGGGCGAAGGCGCAGGCGGCGGGAAAACTCCGCATCGAAGGCAAGGAATACGTCGTTCAGGACGGCGATGTGATCCATGTGCGTTTTTCCGTTTGAAAAACTTTTTTATAAATGTATATTAATCGGTGAGACAGCACTTTAACACGACCGCCGAGGTAAAGCGGTCGTCTGGTGTTTTTTCGCACTTCGGTCCGCGTAAGAAAAGGAAATTGTCATGGCGCAGAACAAAAAGAAAAACCGGCTTGACTTTCAGGGCAAGGATCTGGAATATTACGAAGCGCTGATGAAGGCTCGCGAGACGGTGCTGACCCAGATGCGGTATCACGTCGACGAAGCGTTGGATTGCAGCAACGCCGAAAAGCGCGGAGTGACGACGCACATGGCGGATGTTTCCAACGACAACTCGCGCCATGAAATGGAATTGCGCATGCTCTCCGAAGACGGGGACGTGCTCAAGTTGATCGAGGACGCGCTTCAGCGGCTGGTCGACGGCGAATTCGGCAAATGTCAGGAGTGCGGGGAACCGATCAGCGAGGGGCGTTTGAAGATCCGTCCGTACGCCGTGTTCTGCGTCAAATGCAAGACCCGCCACGAACAGCAAGATAATTTCTGATGAAAGAAAACGGCGGTTCCTCCTTCGCTCCGCTGGAACCGGGTTCCCGGCGCGAAAAGATCGTATTGCTCTCCTCCGCGGCGCTCGCATTGTTCTTTCTGCTGTTGGATCAGGGGACCAAGGTGTGGATCGAAAGCGCGTTCAAATTGCATGAAAGCCGTTCGGTGATCCCCGGATGGCTTTCCATCACCAGTGTCCGCAATCACGGCGCGGCGTGGAGCATGCTCGCCGGGCAGACTTGGCTGCTGCTCGCGGTGGCGGCGGCGGCGTTTGTCGCCATACTCTTTTTCTTCCACCGGCTGACCGAAGGATATCCGGAACGCTGTTTCGCGCAG
>CACZPY010000006.1 GCA_902783135.1 uncultured bacterium | reverse complement strand
GATCCAGTTGCGCTGCATCTCCTTGATGCCCTCGGGCCAGTCGAGGGTCTCGAGGTCGTTGAGCAAGCGCTCGGCGTAAGCGGTGATCCTGAGCATCCACTGCTTCATCGGGCGGCGCTCGACCGGGTGGTTGCCGCGCTCGCTGCGGCCGTTGATGACCTCTTCGTTGGCGAGGACCGTACCCAAGGCGGGGCACCAGTTGACGGCGACCTCGTCCAAATAGGCGAGGCCCTTCTTGTGGAGCTGCATGAAGATCCACTGCGTCCACTTGTAGTATTACCTGTCCGTGGTGTTGACCTCGCGGTCCCAGTCGTAGCTGAAGCCGAGCGCCTTGATCTGACTGCGGAACTTGTCGATGTTCTTCTTGGTCGTGATCTCGGGGTGGGTGCCGGTATCCACCGCATACTGCTCGGCAGGCAGCCCGAAGGCATCCCAGCCCATCGGGTGGAGCACGTTGAAGCCGTTCATGCGCTTGTAACGGCAGATGATGTCGGTCGCGGTGTAGCCCTCGGGGTGGCCGACGTGGAGCCCCGCGCCCGACGGATACGGGAACATGTCGAGGCAGTAGTATTTGGGTTTGTCCGCGAAGTCGACCGCGCGGAAGGTGCGCTGCTCCTCCCAGTAACGCTGCCATTTTTCTTCGATCGCCGTGAAGTCGTAGGAAGCCATTTTGTCTTACTCCGTTTTTTGGCCGTATATTATAATAGGTAATGATCGTCCGGAAAACTAATGTACACTCACAAGGCGGCTTTTTCAACTTGACGCAACACTCCGGCGGATTTCCGGGTCCCTGCGGAGCATACGCGAACTAAATCGCCATAATCGAAAACATTTTCCGCTATGTGAAAAATATCCCGGGAAAAGATAAAATTATCCGGAATGGATTTGCATTTTTGCGGGGTATCGGTTAAAATATAGTCAAGTCCGATAAAGCGCCGCTTGGATCGAGGATCGGTCCAGGTCGTAAAGGGCGCTCAAAGGTACAGAGTATTTCAGGAAAGGATACCAACAAAAATGAAGAAGAGTCGTGGATTCACCCTCATCGAGCTGCTGGTCGTCATCGCGATCATCGCGATCCTCGCCGGTATGCTGCTCCCCGCTCTGCAGCGCGCCCGTGAAAGCGCCCGCCGCAGCAGCTGCCTCAGCAACCTGAAACAGATCGGTCTCGCGCTGGCGCAGTATGCGAACAGCTACGACGGCCGTATGCCGAACGGTCCGACCTGGGCCGGTGACGCCGGCTACAAGCTCGACGCCGACAAGTTCTTCACCTCCAGTCCCACGATCGCCGGTGGTTTCGAAGTTCTGCGCGCCGGTGAGTTCCTCGCCGACTACGCGGTCTACGTCTGCCCGTCGACCACCGTCAAGACCGGCGACAACCAGAAGGCCCTGCGTTGGGACACCGCCGACGCCAACCTGTCCTACGGCTATCATGCCGGTATGATCCAGGGCGACAGCACCGCGTCCGGCCGTGCCGACTCCGCGGTTTCCGCCGACCTGACCGGCGATGTTGCCAACGGTTCCAACAGCGGTCAGCCCAACCACACCAAGTTCGGCAACATCCTGTTCCTCGACGGTCACGTCCGCGGCTACGAGGGCCTCGGCTGGTTCTCGCCCGAGAACGCCGGATATCCGAAGTACCCCATCGGCGATGAGCGTACGGTCCTTCCGAACACCCTGCGCGATGCGGTCAAGGGCACCAAGTAAGAGCAACCTTACAGGGTTTCTCCAAAACGCTCCGGTCAACTCCGGAGCGTTTTTTTTGTGTCCGTGCGGGGGCGAAAAAAACAACATCGATCAAACTCGCGGGGCGGGAAGTTTCATATTCGGCGCAACGCGACTGATGCTTCATGTCGAAGTTGAAGCGGGAAAAACGGCAGATGAAGCGGAGCTTGCGCGCCGTGAAGCGAAGCCTTGCTCCTTCATGTTTTTTTGCCTTCTGAAAAGGCAAAAAAAATGGAGGCGTGGACCGGAATCGAACCGGTCTAAGCGATTTTGCAGACCGCTGCCTAACCTCTTGGCTACCACGCCTCGTAAATCGAGTTCGTTCCTTAACATACTACCGCGCCCCCGGATTGTCAACCGTCAGAACGTATTTTTCGGCCAAAATGTTTGAAAAAGCCCCGCCTTCATGCTATTTTTAAATGCTTTGGTATGGGCGGTGCCGCAACGGGTCGCCCCGCCGCGCGGGGGCGCGGAAATAAATCACGTTTTCGGAGGAGCTGTTCATGTTCTGGCTGGACTGGATGATCGTTTGCATTCCGCTTTTCATCGTGCTCGTCGTCGGGCTCAAAAGCCAGAAATATGTGCGCGGCGTGGCGGGTTTTCTCGCCGCCGACCGCGTCGCCGGACGCTACGTCGTCGCGGTGGCGGGCGGTGAAGCCGCGATGGGGCTCATCAGCATCGTCGCCATGATCGAGCGCGACTACAGCAGCGGTTTCGGCTTTTCCTTCTGGCACCGGGTCGGCACTCCGCTCACCTTGCTCTTCGCGCTGACCGGGTACTGCACCTACCGTTTCCGCGAGACCAAGGCGATGACGATGGGGCAGTTCTTCGAGCTGCGGTACAACCGGCCGTTCCGGATCTTCGCGGCGTTTCTGCAGGCGTTCAGCGGGATATTGAACTATGCGATCTTTCCGGCGGTGGGCGCGCGGTTCCTGATCTATTTCATGAACCTGCCGCCGATGCTGACGCTCGGCGCGCTGACGATCCCGACCACGGCGGTGGTGATGTTCCTGTTCCTCGGCGTCGCGCTCTTCATCGCGCTTTTGGGCGGGCAGGTGACGATCATGGTCACCGACTGCGTGCAGGGGCTGCTGAACTATCCGATGTGCTTCCTGCTGATCGGGTACATCCTCTACCGCTTCAACTGGTGGACCGAGATGGCGCCGGCGCTCGAAAACCGCGTCGCGGGCGAAAGTTTCCTCAACCCCTACGACATCAAGAACCTCCGCAATTTCAATCTGTTCTACGTCGCGGTGGGGCTCTTCGCGCAGGTCTTCAACCGGATGGCGTGGTCCGGCAATCAGGGCTACAACGCCGCCGCCCGCAACGCCCACGAGCAGAAGATGGGCGGTCTGCTCGGCACCTGGCGCGGCGGATTCCAGGTGATGATGTACACGCTGCTCGCGGTCTCGGCGTTCACCTATCTGAATCACCCGGACTTCGCTCCGAAGGCGCGGCAGATCCGGCTGCAGCTGGCGGAAAAGACCATCGACGACGTCGCTTCCGACGTCCGCTTCGCCGCCGCCCGGAGCGAAATCAAGCAGGCTTTCCGCGCCATTCCGGCGCAGTGCCGTCCCACGTCGGGCGCGGGGCAGATCCGGATCTCGCAGAAGGACAACCTCGACACCGTCTATCAGAACACCGTCAAAACGCGCCTCGGCGGCATCGCGGGCGGCGCGGGGACCAGTCAGACCTTCCGCACCATCTACGGTCAGATGCTGGTGCCGGTGGCGATCCGCGAGATGCTGCCGATGGGGCTCACGGGCATTTTCTGCGCGATCATGATCCTGTTGATGATCTCGACCGATACGACCTACATGCACAGCTGGGGCGGCGTCATCGCGCAGGACATCATCCTGCCGCTGCGGGGGCGTCCCTTCACGCCGAAGCAGCACATCCTGCTGTTGCGGTGCTGCCTCGTCTTCGTCTGTCTGGTGGCGTACTTCTTCAGTCTGTTCTTCGCGCAGATGGACTACATCCTGATGTTCTTCCAGATCACCGGGGCGATCTGGATGGGCGGCGCCGGTTCGTGCATCGTCTTCGGCTTGTACAGCCGGCGCGGCACCACCGCCGGCGCCTTCGCGGCGCTGATCTCGGGCGGTCTGATCGCGGGCGGCGGCTTCGTGCTGCAGAGCATCTGGGCGGACTGCGTGTATCCCGCGCTCAAGGCGGCGGCGATGCACGACCGGCTCGACGCGATCCTGCGGGCGATCACCGCTCCGCTCGATCCGTATGTGGTGTGGCAGGTCACGCCGGACAAGTTCCCGATCAACTCGCAGGAAATACTCTTCATCTCGATGGTGACGTCGATCGTCATGTACATCGTGGTATCGCTCGCCACCTGCCGCAAGCCCTTCAATCTGGAGCGGATGCTGCATCGCGGCATCTACAATGTCGACGGCGCTCCGCCGCCGGAAAAGTTCCGTTTCTCGTTCCGCGGCGTGTTCAAGATGATGCTCGGCATCACCGGCGAGTACACCCGCGGCGACAAGGTGATCGCGTGGGCGGCGTTTCTCTACAGCTTCGTCTACGCCTTCGTGATCAACTTCCTCGTGGTGATCGTCTGGAACGCCGTTTCGCCGTGGCCGGCGTACTGGTGGCGTTACTACTTCTTCATCACCAGCATCGTCGTGACGGGCATCGTCGCGGTCACGACGTGGATCTGGTTCACGGTGGGGAGCATCCGCGATCTGATCCGGCTCTTCGCCGAACTGCGCGACAAGGTGGACAACGTTCTCGACGACGGCAGCGTCAGCGGGCGCGTCTCCGCCGCCGATGCCGCCGCGGTCGAGCGCATCGAGAAATCGGCGGAGCGTTCATAAGCCATTTTACCTTGTTTTCGGTTTGACAAAATAATGTTTAAGTGTTAATTTATAAGGAATACCGAACTTTAATCGCCGCCGGAACCGGCGACAGCGGGGAATCAGGAAAATGAAGTTTGATCACAGATATGCGGCCGTCGCGCTCGCGGGCGCGTTCGCGCTGATGACTTTCGGCGGGTGCTACCAGTACGAAAAACCGGTCCCGGCGACCCAGTGCGATACCTATACGCAGCGCGAAAAGGACGAGAGAGACGATTTGTTCAAGGACATGAAGCAGCTGACGCGTTCCGACGCGCAGCGCATCGCGCTCAAGAACAACCCGACCTACATCGCCGCTTATCATGCGGTGTCGGCGGCGCGGATGCGCTACTATCAGGCGTGGGGAGCCTACTCGCCCCAGGTGACGGCGAGCTTCACCGCGCAGGACCGCATCGCGCGTTACTACAACGCCCAGACTTATGTCGGTCATCCCGGACGCGTCAGGACCGACACCTTCACCACCAACACGACCATCGGCGCGACGCTGCTGATCTTCGACGGTCTGGCGCGGGAGTTCGGCATCCTCGCCGCCAAGCACAGCATGGAGTACCAGAAGACGCTGGAGGCCGATCAGTGCCGCACGATGATGCGCGCCGTCGCGGTCGCCTACAACGCCGTGCTGATGGCGATCGAGAAACGCCGCATCGCCCAGACGGACCGCAAGTTCCAGCTCGACTCCCTGAAGGACACCAAGTACAAGTTCGAAGCGGGCGCGGTGCCGCTGAGCGACGTGCTGAACTTCGAGATCCTCGCCAGCAACGCCGAGGTCTCCATGATCGACGCCGACTATCAGTACGAGACCGCGATCTACGCTCTCGCGGTGCTGATGGGCTATCCCGAAGGCACGCTCCCGGCGGAACTTACCTTCCCCTCCGACTTCAAGAGCGACTTCGGCGACCTGCCGGCGGTCGAGATCTACCTCGACGCCGCGCTGTCGCATCGGCCCGACCTCAAGGGATACCGCGAACAACTGAAGGTCGCCCGTTATCAGCTTTACCGCACCTACAGTGCCTATTCGCCGACGGTCAGCGCCTTCGCGAACTTCGGCTTCGGCACCAACGAGACCTTCACCGGGCAGAGTTCCTACCACAGCAACGGTGTCTATGTGCCTTCGAAAACCGAACGCAGTTACTACAATCAGCCGTCGTTCACTTACGGCGTGACCGCGGACTGGACGATCTTCAACGGCTTCATCCGCTACAACACCATGCGCGAGTATCAGGCGAACCTCGCCAGCACCGAGTATTCGGTGGCGGCGCAGTGGTTCACCGTGGTCGGAGAGGTCCGCGCCGCCTACGCCAACTATGTGCAGACGGTGCGCCAGACCCGCTTCTACGAAAAGATCCTCGAACTTTCGCAGAAGCAGCGCGACCTCGTCAAGGACGAATATGACGCCGGCAACGCCGAACTCACCCGGCTCAACGAGGCGCAGCGCGACCTGGTCGAGGCGGAGACCAACCTCGCCGGCAGTTACATCGCGATCCAGAACGCCAAGGCGCAGCTGGATTCCGCGGTCGGCGCCAACACCGCCGAATTCTACATGCAGCAGAGCGAGGACGGCAAGAAGGGCGCGCCGGGGCTGGAGGCGCTGGGCAGCGTTCCGGAAGACACCAAGGAAAGCAAGCTCGCCATCCCGCAGGACAAAGCGGTGACCCCCGCCATGCAGCCGGCGGAAAAGCCCGCCGCGAAGCCGGCGGCGGAGCCCGAGGTGAAACCGGTCACAAAGCCGGAAAGCCAACCTGCTGCCAAGCCGGCGGAAAAGCCTGCCGCCAAGCCCGCCGCGGCTCCCGACATCCCGGCGAGTCCGACCGCTCCGCCCCCGGCGAAGCGCGGCAATTGATAAGTATGGTTTGATCACGCCGCCGGATCTCCCGGCGGCGTTTTTGTCAGGAGAGACCGCATCATGTTGAAAATCCGCATCAAGCATCCCGTGCGGACCTTCGGCGCTCCCGTGCTGCGGGAGCGCGCCCAGGCGATCCCGGCGATCACCGCCGAGATCCGCGAACTCGCCGCCGACATGGTGCGTGCCATGCATCTTTACGACGGCGTCGGCATCGCCGCGCCGCAGGTGGGCGTTTCCAAGCGTCTGGTCGTCTTCGACGTGCCGTTCCCGGAGGAGCGCGGCGATCTTTCGCCCGGCGAGGCGGCGCTGCTGCCGCTGATGCCGCTGGCGGTGGTGAATCCCGAGATCATCGCCAGTTCCTCCGCGCTCAGCGAGCACGACGAGGGCTGTCTTTCGGTACCGGGGATATTCGCTCCGGTGGTGCGTCCCGAGCGCGTGGTGCTGCGCGCCATGCTGCTGGACGGCAGCGTCATCGAATACGAGTGCGGCGGATTGCTCGGCCGATGCGTCCAGCACGAACTGGACCACCTCGACGGCACGCTCTTCACCGACCGCGTGGCGCCGGCGGAGCGGCAGAACATCGAAGGCCAGCTGGATCAGCTCGAGGCCTCCGGAAAAAAACGCGGCTTCCGCCGCTGATCGGGGAGGGACCCGCGCCGATGCCGCTTCTGGAAGTAAAGGATCTCGTGGTGCGCTACAAGGTGCGGAGCCACAACTTCGCCCCCAAGCGGCTTTTGTACGCGGTCAACGGCGTGAGTTTCACGATCGAAGCCGGGGAAACCTTGGGGCTGGTCGGCGAATCCGGGTGCGGCAAGAGCACCATCGGACGGGCGCTGGTGCGGCTGGAAAAACCCGCCTCGGGCTCGATAAAACTCGACGGCAGGGAACTGGCGGATCTTTCCGGACGCGCGCTGCGCCGTTCGCGCGGCGACATCCAGATGGTGTTTCAGGATCCCTACGGTTCGCTGAATCCGCGGCTGACGATCCTCGAATCTTTAGACGAAGTGCTGGCGCTGCGCTTTTGTGCCGACCGCGCCGGGCGCCGCGAGCGCGCCGCCGAACTGCTCGAACAGGTGGGGCTGCCGCCCGAGGCGCTGGATCGCTATCCGCACCAGTTTTCCGGCGGGCAGCGTCAGCGGATCGGCATCGCCCGCGCCCTCGCCGGGGATCCCAAGCTGATCGTCGCCGACGAACCCGTGTCCGCCCTCGACGTCAGCGTGCAGGCGTCGATCGTCAATCTGCTGATGGATATTCAGCGCGAGTGCGGCATGGCGTTTCTCTTCATCGCCCACGACCTCGCGGTCGTCGAGCACATCTCCGCCCGGATCATGGTGATGTATCTGGGGCGGATCGTCGAGATCGCCCCCGCGCACGAACTGGTCGCCTCGCCGCGCCACCCCTACACCCGCGCGCTGCTGGCGGCGGTGCCGACGCTCGCGCCCGGCGGAACGCGTAAACTGATACTTCACGGCGACGTGCCGTCGCCCATCGATCCGCCTGCGGGGTGCCCGTTCCATCCGCGCTGTCCGCACGCCGGAGAGCGCTGCCGCCGGGAACTTCCCGTGCTGACCGGGACGGACGGCCGCGCCTGCGCCTGCTTCTTCCCCGAGGCTTGACGTCAGAGCAGATCCAGCACCGCCGAGGGCGGCGCCGCGCAGGTCAGAACTTCGCCCGCCAGATAGAGCGACCCCGCCGAGAGGATCAGTTTTTCCGGATTTTCTTCCCGCGCCCGGTGCAATGCCTCCGCCGCATTCGCGCAGGGCGTGAACGGCACATCGCTCCAGTTGCGCAGCAGAGCTCCCAACTCCGCCCCCGAATGGCTCGCGCGGCCCTCCGCGGCGAGCGGCGT
>CACZPY010000005.1 GCA_902783135.1 uncultured bacterium | reverse complement strand
TACCGCCTCCTCCCCCTGTCGTTTCAGGAAATGGTCGGTCATACCGGCCTGCTGGAAGAGAAATCGTTCCGCGAGCAGCGTCTCCTTTACGGAGCATATCCGGATATTTTGACGCACCCGGAAGATTCCGAACGGCTGCTCGGTGAACTCGTCAACAGTTACCTCTTCAAGGATATTTATGCGCTTGAAGGATTGAAGCGGACAAAGATCCTCGACAACCTCGTAAAAGCCCTCGCCATGCAAATCGGATCGGAAGTCAACCTGAATGAACTCGCCGGCCTGATCGGTGTGGATAGAAAAACCGTTGAAACCTACATCGACCTTCTGGAAAAGAACTATGTCGTGTTTTCCCTGCCCGCATATAGTACGAACATGCGGAACGAGATCAAAAAGGGCAGAAAGATCTATTTCTATGATCTCGGGGTGCGCAATGCCGTCATGGGCAATTTCAGTCGGACATCATCGCGTACGGACAGCGGCGGGATGTGGGAGAACTATCTGATCCTCGAGCGGTTGAAAAACACGTTGAATCTTTCGTTTCAGCCGCAGCGTTTTTTTTGGCGGACAACAGGTGCGCAGGGTAAAGAGATAGATTACCTCGAAAAGACATCCGAGGCGATGCGGGCATGGGAGATTAAACTCAATCCAGCATCGAAGGCAAAGATCCCGTTGTCTTTCAAAAGGTCTTATCCCGATGCGGAGACCGATATTCTGACTCCGGCCAATTACGACGAGTTTCTGTTGCCGGAATGATCCCCCCGATATCGTGCATCGTATCCCCTCGTGAATGCAGAAAGGGCGGAACGATCTTCCACCTTTCCAGGGGGATTTCCTGTGGTGATCCTTCGCCGGGAATCGCCGCGAGTGATCAAGTCAGTGATCAAGTCGGTGATCAAGTCATAAAGGTTCTTTCCCGGTGTAAAACTGCGGCGTCACTTGCCCAAATCGGCGAAGCGCTTATGATGAGCAGTCGAGTGTATATAAAGAGGTTATTATAGGGGCGATACCCGGAGCCTGCACAGCCTGCACAACAGATAACAACTCCCTTTTACCTTGATGTTAACATAGGTGCTATAAAACGGCTGGACGCAGGATTCGGAAAGATGTTTCCTGAGCAAGGTCAAACACATGATCCCGGCAAGGTACAGCATCACGCAGTCGCACGATATCCGTTGGTGTGGGAAATTGGTCCGCGGGTATCGAGGCTTGAAGGCACTGTCATGATCGGTGCGATACAAGCGGGGGGAGCCACTCCTTTTTTTAGTCACTTGCATTTGCGGGCGCGAGCGGCAGCACGGCAATGCCGAGCATGGCCCATTTCTTGCATAACCTCACGCACGAGTGTATATTATATGAAATATTAAGTTGATGCCACGGCATTTTGCAATCAAGTTCCAACAGAGGTTTTTTGCTATGAAAAATGTCATTCCACTGATAGTCGCCGTCGTTCTCGCGCTCGCCGCGGTCTATATGGTCAGCCGCATGCTCGTCAAAACCGACGATGCCGCCAAAGAACAACAGGTGTCCGTGGTGGTGGCGGCGAGAGACCTCGACGCAGGGGACGAGCTTCGCCCCGGTTCGTGCACGTTCAAGTCGATACCGGCTTCCGCCGTGCCCAAAAACGCCTTGAAGTGGGAAAACGTCAGTCTGATATACGGGCAAAAATTGCCGCAGCGGATCATTGAGGGCGACTACATCCAGCTTACGGATCTGCAACTCAACGTTTCGCTTGCGGATTGCGTGGAGACCGGCAAGTGGCTGATCCCCGTGACCTTTTCCGATCCCGCGCTGGTAAAGATGCTGATGCCCGAGGACGAGATCGCGATCGTCGCCACCTACTCCGAGAACAAGACTGTCCTCCCCGTGGCGGCGGAGGGCGCCGCCCCGCTTTCCGATGCGCAGATCGCCGCTCAGACGCAGATCAAGCAGAACCGCGAAACGGTGGTGCTCTTCCCCTGCGTCAAAGTCACCGGGCTCGCCAGCGAAAAAGGCAACTTCCGCGAATCGGGAAATTCCACGGCGACGATCTTCGTCTCGCTGCCGCCCCGACAGGCGACCATCCTGCTGGCGGCGCAGCGCGAAGCGGAACTCTATCCCGTGCTCCGCAAGCGCAACGACGCCTCGGCGCGGAACCGCCGCGAACTCGGATCGGTCAACGCGCTGACTTTCGAACAGCTCCGTTCGAAACTCGAGACCAACGAATTGCCGGATGTGACCTCTCCGGCGTTGCAATAAGCAGGTGCCGCCATGAAATATTCACTCGTTTTGTGCATATCGTGTTTTGCCGCCGTTTCGCTCCTCGCCGCGGCGGAGGAGAAATCGGCGCAGTCCAACCGGAAGCCCGCCGCGCCGGTGCCGGCGGAGCATAAGTTTCAGGCCGGATCGACGCGGGACCGCGCGGTCTCCGCCATGACGACCGAACCGATCTCCATCGCCGCCGGGGAAAAGCGGGTGCTCACGTTGCCCTTCGCGATCGAAAACTGCAAGTCCAATTCCTCGAATGTCAAGATCGAACATGTCAGCGGCAGCTCCTTCGAGGTGTCGGGCATCACTCCCGGCCGCGCGATCGTTTCGG
>CACZPY010000004.1 GCA_902783135.1 uncultured bacterium | reverse complement strand
CGCGATGTTCAACTTCTACAACGTGCACTACGCGTCGACCCACATCGTCGGCACCTCGGGCGGCAACACCGACGACATGCGCGAATCGTTGAAGCTCATGGAAGAGGGCAAGATCAATCCGGCGGCGATGATCACGCACGTCGGCGGCATCGACGCGGTGATCGACACGACGCTCCGGCTGCCCCAGATCAAGGGCGGCAAGAAGCTGATCTACACCGGCATCGAAATGCCGCTCACCGCCATTGCGGACTTCGCCGAAGCCGGAAAGAAAGATCCCTTCTTCGCCGAACTCGACGCCGTCTGCAAAAAGCACAACAACCTCTGGAACGCGGAAGCGGAAAAAATGCTGCTCGCCCATTTCGGCGTGAAGTAGAGATCCTCTCCCGCACACGGGTAAAGACAACGGGGACTGCCGCGAATTCGACCGCGGCGGTCCCTCTTTTTTGGAATGAAACCACGAAACGGGGTTCAAGGGTTTCCGTCTTCGTGCTTCGCACTACGCCGTGACAGGCAAGGGTCGCGGAATGGCGCTTACGGCAATTCGCGGCGCATGTTCCGCGTTATATGCGATTTTTTAAACCACGAAACACACGATTTTTTTTAATGCGCTGACGCGGAAACAAGCGACCGTCGCGCATACATGTCAGTGTGTACCCCAACCGTTTGTCGCACGCGCTTAATCGGGGGCGCTTCCGCGCGCCCCCGATACCCCCTGACGGCGCTTCATATGGTCGGCGGGGTGTGCTTTGGGGACAAGCCCAAAGCACACCCCGCCGTTCGACCCCACGGCGCCGCTCCGCGCCGCCGCCCGCAGGGGCAGCCGCGAGCGGCTTCCCCCTCGGACTCCTCCTTGCGGTGGTGTGCAAGGAAAAATGAGCGTAGGCAGACGTTCCCTTTACATTTCGCGCGCCTGCGCTTGCCGGGGCTGAGCCCCGGACTCGCTCGCGGCGCCAATGCTCGCCCTCCGGTCGCTCAACGCCCGAAGCTTTCGGGCGTTTTTGCGCCGTTTTCGACCCACGGCGCAAAGTCGCTCCCATGCGGGCTGCGCGCTCGGCGGCGACCGCCTCGCTACGAGCGGGTGTGAATAAGACAAACGGTTGCGGTTGAATACGCGCTGCCGCACACGGCATTATTCCGTTTTTTCGGTTTAACTTCTTTTCCCGTGAAATACGTTTTTTCTTGCTTACTTCTTTTTTGATGGGCAAAAAAGAAGTAAGTGCCGTAAGTAGGCGGCAAAGCCGCCGCACACGGCATTATTCCGTTTTTCTTGTTTTACTTCTTTTTGCGCAAAAAGAAGTAAACTGGCAAAATCGTTGCGGACAGGCTATATTAACCATCGTCGATGTGTCCGGGTGGTGAAATGGCAGACACACGAGACTTAAAATCTTGTGCCGAAAGGCGTACGGGTTCGAGTCCCGTCCCGGATACCAGTTTTTTTCGCTTCTTCCGGTGCTCCGGAAGCGCGGTCCGCCATGCAGAACACGCCGGAGGATACCTTTGGAAAATCCGCTCATCCCGTCGGTAAGGATCACGGGTGAAGTCCACCACATCCGCTACGAGAACCCGGATTCGGGATTCGCCGTGCTGGTGATGACCTCCCCCGAGGGCGGCCGCTTCACCGCCTGCGGGGTGCTGGCGGGGAACGCGCCCGGCAAGACGCTGGAACTCACCGGACACTACGAAGAACACTCCGATTTCGGCCGCGAGTTCAAGGTCGAAAGTTTCCGCGAGGTGCTGCCGCGGACGGCGGCGGGGATCGCGCGTTTTCTCTGCGGCACGGTGCCGGGGATCGGCCCCAAGACCGCCGACCTGATCGTCAAACACTTCGGCGACGACACGCTCGCCATCCTTGACAGATCGCCCCGCCGCCTCGTCGAAGTGCCGGGGATCGGTCCCCGCCGCGCCGCCGACCTCGCCGCCGCGTGGAAGCAGAACGGCGACCGGCGCGACCAGCTGATCTTTCTGCAGGGTCTGGGGGTGACGCCCGCGTACTGCCGGCGGCTCTTCAAGCGCTACGGCGAACGCGCCGCCGAGGTCGTGAAGGAAAATCCCTACCGTCTGGCGGAGGAGGTGGACGGCATCGGGTTCCTCAAGGCGGACGCCATCGCGCACGAACTCGGGATCGCGGAGGATTCGCCCGACCGCCTCGCCGCCGCCGCCGTCTTCGCGCTGAACGAGGCGACCGGAGCCGGCAGCGTCTGTCTGGACCTCGCCGAACTCGCCGGACGCACCGCCGAGCTGCTGAAACGCCTCCCCGCCGACGGGGAAAACGCGGTGCGCCTCGCACTGGGAAAGCAGCTGCTGCGCGAGGACAACGGCAAGATCTACACTCCGCAGCTCTTGCGCATCGAGATCGCGCTGCCGCTGCTGCTCAAAGAATTGGCGACCTGTCCCAAGTTCGCGGGACGGCGCCTCGCGCCGCGGCGCGGCGCGGAGGCGCGCTTCGCCCCGGAGCAGCTGCAGGCGCTCGAAAACGCCGGGCGCTATCCATTGAACATCATCACCGGCGGCCCCGGCGTCGGCAAGACCACGGTGGTGGGCGAACTCGTCGCCCGCGCCAAAGCCGCCAAACTGCGCACGGTGCTCGCCGCGCCGACGGGACGCGCCGCGAAGCGCCTCGCGGAGTCTTCGGGCGAGACCGGGGCGAAGACCATCCACCGGCTGCTCGCATTCGACCCGGCAACGGGCAAGTTCGGCTACAACCGCGAACACCCGTTGAAGTGCGATCTGCTGATCGTCGACGAGGTGTCGATGCTCGATCTGCCGCTCGCGTGCGCGCTCTTCGCCGCGGTGTCGCCGGGGACCAGCGTGGTACTGGTGGGCGACGTCGATCAGCTGCCGAGCGTCGGTCCGGGGCGGGTGCTCGCCGACCTGATCGGTTCGGGTCTGTTCGGCGTCACCTTCCTGACCAAGGTCTTCCGTCAGGCGGAGCACAGCCGCATCATCGTCAACGCCCACCGGGTGAACCGCGGGGAAATGCCGGAACCGGGGCGCGGCGGCGGGGATTTCTACTGGATCGAACAGGAGGACCCGCTCCGGGTGCAGGAGATAATCCGCGAACTCGTGACGACGCGCATCAGCGGGCGCTTCGGCATCGCGCCATCCGACACGCAGGTGCTGACGCCGATGAACCGCGGCCCCTGCGGGGCGCAGAGTCTCAACGAACTTTTGGGCGGCGTACTGAATCCCGCTCCGGCGCCCGAATTGAAGATCGGCGAACGCACGCTCAAAGTCGGCGACCGGGTGATGCAGCTGGCGAACGACTACGACAAGAACGTCTTCAACGGCGACATGGGGATACTCGCCCGGATGTCGACGGAAAAACGCCGCTTCGTCGTGCGCTTCGACGGGACGCGCGATGTCGAATACGCCTTCGACGAGGCGGATATGCTGATCCGCGCCTACGCGATCACCATCCACAAATCGCAGGGCAGCGAGTTCCCGGCGGTGGTCGTGCCGCTGTTGAACCAGCACTTCGTGATGCTGCGGAGAAACTTGCTCTACACGGCGATGACGCGGGCGCGCAAACTTTTGGTGCTGATCGGCGGACGCAAGGCGGTCGAGATGGCGGTGCGCAACGCCCGGAACGAGGTCCGCAGCTCGCAGTTGTTGTCCCGGCTGCGTCAGATCCGCAGCCAGCTGACCAAGTAGCCTTGTTTTTGCGGCGCGAAGCATTATATTAACCGGTAAACAGTATCGTATCCGATAACCGACTGGAGGATCAAAAATATGTATTACGATTCCAACGGAAATCCGCGGGCGGTGGAAGAACGCTCCGCAAACACGCTGGCGGCGTGCCTGACCAAAGTCTACTGGTGGATGACCTTCGCGCTCGGGATCAGCGCGTTCAGCGCGTGGATCGTCGGCACCTCGGAGGGGCTGACCAAGATCCTGATCAAGAATCCCAGCATATTCTTCGGCCTGGCGGTCGTCGAAATAGTGATGGTGATCGGCATCGGCATGGGGATCAGAAAACTCAGCGCCGCCACCGCGACCGCGCTCTTCATACTGTACGCGGCGGTCAACGGGATCACGCTGTCGGTGGTGTTCATCGCCTACCAGCTGTCGTCCGTGGCGCAGGTCTTCGGCATCACCGCCGCGACCTTCGCCGTCATGGCGCTCGTCGGAACGACGACCAAACGCGACCTTTCCGGACTGGGCAACATGCTGTTCATGGCGCTGCTCGGTCTGATCATCGCCTCGGTCGTCAATCTGTTCTGGGCGAACGACACGCTGTACTGGATCTGCTCGTATGCGGGGGTGCTGATCTTCGTCGGGCTGACCGCCTACGACGCGAACAAGATCAAAAAGATGTTCCTCGCCATCGGGGGCGAAGACCCGGAGACGGCGGGGCGGGTCGCGGTGCTGGGCGCGCTGTCGCTCTATCTGGACTTCGTGAATCTGTTTTTGTATCTCTTGCGGCTCTTCGGCCGCCGCCGCTGAAGAAACTACCAGCGGCGCGCCGGCAGCTCCAATTCGGCGGAGATACGGTCGCGCACCGGGTGTTCCGGAGCGAAGGTGTCGGTGGCGAAGCCGACGGCGAGACGCCGTTCCGGCACCCCGAAACCCTCCGAGCCGAGCGCGCCGCCGTGCCCGAAGGCGCCGCCCTCCCAGAGGATGTAGCCCAAGCCGAAGCGCTCCCAGTTGCGGACGGGGTCGTCCGCGCCGCGCGCGGGCGGCGTAAGCGCCGCTTGCAGCATTTCCGGCGACAGCAGCCCCGCCATGACCGCCAGGTAGTGCTTCGCCAGCGCCCGCGCCGTGGAAAAGGCGTTGGCGGAGGGGATGAAGCCGGCTTTGACGTGCCCGTCGCCGATGAAGCGCACGTGCCAGTCCCCCGCCGCTTCCGGGGGATGATGGACGCCGATGGTCCGCCCGGCGGCACCGGGATCGATCCCGTAACCGAACTCCTCCATCCCGGCGGGCACGAGCACCTCGTCGCGGATGATGGTCCTGAAATCCCGGCCGTCGGCGCGGTGCGCGGTTTCGCCCGCGAGCCACGCGAAGGTGATGGGCTGGTAGCGCGTCCGCGTGCCCGGGGTGCCGACGGGACGGCGGGCGGCAATCAAAGCACACATATGGTCCCAGTCCGCGAGTTCCGCCATCGCCGCGGGCGGCAGGATATGCATCCCGGCGCGGTGGGTCAGGATGTCGCGGAGCGTGATCGCCGCCTTGCCGTTCGCGCCGAACTCCGGCCAATACCTTGCGACCGGGGCGTCCAGCTCCAGTATCCCGCGTTCGACGAGGCGCAGCATCGCCGTGATCGCCGGAGCCTTGCCGGCGGAGAAGACGGGAAAGCGCGTATGAGTATCCGCCGCCCCCGCCGCGAGGTCGCAGAAAAGTTCGCCGTCAAGATAGACGGCGAGCTGGCAGGAGTGTTCCTCGCCGCGGGAGACCGCGTCGTCAAGGATCTGCTGAAGTCTTTCGGGGGTCGTCACCGTCGCGTTTCCGCTACTGCAGATTTCCGACCGCCGCCGCGATCAGCACGTCGCTCGCTTCGGGGGCGACGGTGTTGGGGCGGGCGGTGGTTTCGTAGCCGCCGCGCGCGAAGCAGTCGCGCATCGGCACATAGACGCTCTCCGACTGCGCGAGTTCGATCACGAAGGTGTGCTTGTAGTGCGACGCCTTGCGGATCGCCTCGGCGATGCCGTTGAAGGGCTCGCCCGGGAGCGACACGAACACGAGTTCCTTGCCGAGACTGACCCGCGTGAGTTTGCACGTCCGCGACGGCAGGCTCTTGTCGCGGCAGTCGATCAGCATCTGCGCGAAGCAGCGGCACACCGTCACGTCGCCGTTGGCGAGCCCTTCGCTGGTGAGGTCGCCGCCCGACTTCGGAGCGTCCTTCGTATCTTCGAGGTACTGCTTCGCTTCATTGTACTCGGCGTCGGTGACCTTGCGGTTCGGGATTACGACCTTGGTGTTGGCGACTTCGATCGCACCCACCTTGACGGGTTCGAGTTGGTCGAGCAAGCCGACCACGATCCCGCCGTAGATGCGGCCGATGCGCACCGCCTCGCCGTAGTTGGTCTGATCGATCTTCTGGTGCACGTCGAAGTGGTTGATGTTGCCCGAGGCGTCGGTCAACTGAAACACCGGGATATCCTGCTTCAAGGCGTACTGGATCTCCGCCTCCATGCGCCCCGGCCAGTCCGCCGAAACGAGGGTTCCGCCGACGGTGTCGCAGTGGTTCGCGAGATTCACCATCAGCGCGCTGATGCGCCCGTACTGTTTTACGCACAGGACGCGGATGTGGCGGTCGAAGTCGGTCTCGGGACCGACGATGTCGGGATTGCACCGCGTCGGATTGGTGACCACCTTGCCGTTCTTCATGAAATATCGGCGGACGAAGGCGCAGGGATTTTCGTCTTTCTCGGCGTAGAAGAGTTCGGCGGGCGCCATGCTCATCACGGCGCGCTTCATCGCGCGGACGGCGGCGTCTATGGTCTCCTGACAGGCGTAGTTTTCGGCGTCGTTGAGCTTGCTCGGATTGCGCGACTGGTGCCCCGTGTGGGTGTGGGTCGCCGAAATGATGATGTCGTCGGCAAAGCCGATCCCCGCCGCGCGCAGCCCCATGCGGATGCCCTGAAACATGTATTCGCCGAGGTGCAGCAGGTCGAAGACCAGAAATCCCGTGTACTTGCCGTCCTTTTCCATCGCCATCGCGTGGACCTTGAGGTCGTCGTACACCCCCGACGCGGGACGGAAGTTGATGTAGCCGATCAACCCCGCGCCGAACGGCGGAGTGATGATCTCGGTGGCAAGTCCGATGTTCAACATGATTTATCCTTTCAAAGGTTATCGGTTGTCAGTTATCAGTTATCGGTCGCGGAGAAGCGAAAACGGTAATTCGCAGCTGGTGTCCCGCGTTCAAAGCGTCAAAGATTTTTGGTTATCGGTTGTCGGTTGTCGGTTGTCGGTTCAAGAGTGGTTATAAGTTTTGTAAGCATGGCGGAGATGCGTTTGGTTTCGGCGACCAGCTTCGACGAATTGTCGGTGGATATCGCACCGATGCTGACGGCGATGTAAAGTTGGGTACGCAGCTCCGCACAAGAACCTCTGGCGATATACAGAAACTGCACAAACTCTTTTTTGCTCCTGCGCTCCGCCCCCTCGGCTATATTCGACGCAATGGATACCGCGGCTCTTTGCATCTGATCCCGCAAACCGTAATCCCTGATTTTCTGCAATTCAGAATAAACGTCGACCGCCAACCGGCATCCGGCCTTCCAAACGTCAAGATCCTCAAACCCAGCCATTCCCTCACCAACCCGATAGCTCCCGGTAACGCAAAATCATTTTTTTATTTTACAAACAGCAATCGCCTTTTTAATTAAAATTACCGCCATTACGACGACTCCACTCCAATTTAAAAAAAACAAAATGCTAATCAAAATAAAACGCACATTACTACTAAAACAGCGTCTTGCGACTTCAGATTCAGCAAGACGAGTCAACGGCAACCCAACCCAAAAAAGCCCCTCGTATATCTCTGAGTTACCACCCTTCCATTCTATAAAATTATTGAAAGTAAACACAAGCCAAATTATCGTCCAAATCAATAAAGTCCATTTTATTGTTGCTCTATACGCGATATGCTTGCAATAAATGAAAATCAGCAAAACGTAACTGAATAATATCAGAAATGCAAATGTAATTACGAAACTTAAAAATTCAAAGGTTAACATAAGATGACGCTCTCCGCGACCGGTGACCGATAACCGATAACCGATAACCAAAAATCTTTGACGACTCGAACGTGGGACACTCGCAGCGAATTACCGTTTTCGCTTTTCCGCGACCGGTGACCGATAACCGATAACCCTTGAACCCAAAAATCTTTGACGCGCCGCGTCAAAGATTTTTGACGGCGGCGGCGATCAGCACGTCGCTCGCTTCGGGCGCCATGGTGTTCACGTCGGGCTGGACCTCGTAGCCGCCGCGCTCGAAGCAGTCGCGCATCGGCACGTAGGCGCCCTCGGACTGCGCGAGTTCCACGACGATCGTGTGCTTGTAAGGCGACGCCTTGCGGATCGCCTGCGCGATGCCGTTGAAGGGTTCTCCCGGCAGCGTGACGAACGCGAGCGCCTTGCCGAAGTTCACCCGCGTGAGTTTGCAGATGCGCGACTTGGTGCTCTTTTCGGCGCAGTTGATCATCCGCTTCGCGAAGTAGCGCAGCACCGTGACGTCGCCGTTGGCGAGACCTTCGCTCGTGAGGTCGCCCTCCGTGACCGGGGCGTTCTTGGTCTCTTCGAGGTACTTTTCCGCCGCGGCGTACTGCTCGGGGGTGACCTTGTAGTGCGGCAGTTCGACGGTGGTGTGGCTGATCCCGATCTCCCCCGCGTCGACGGGTTCGAGTTTATCGAGCAACCCGACCACGATCTTGCCGTAGATGCGGCCGATGCGGCAGGCTTCGCCGTAGTTGGTCTGGTCGATCTTCTGATGCACGTCGAAGTGGTTGATGTTGCCCGAAGCGTCGGTGAGCGGGAAGACCGGCACGTCCTCCTTGAGTTCGTATTGGATCTCCGCCTCCATGCGGCCCGGCCAGTCCGCCGAGACGAGGTCGCCGCCGACGGTGTCGCAGTGGTTCGCGAGATTCACCATGATCGCGCTGATGCGCCCTTCCTGCTTCACGGCCAGGATGCGGATGTGCTTGTCGAAGTCGGTCTCGGGTCCGACGATGTCGGGATTGCACCGCGTGGGATTCGTGACCACCGCGCCGTTCTTCATCTTGTAGCGGCGGACGTAGGCGCAGGGATTTCCGTCCTGCTCGGCGTAGAAGAACTCGGCGGGCTTCATGCTCTTCAGCGCGCGTCTCATCGCGCGGACGGCGGCGTCGATGGTCAGCTGCAGCGCGGCGGCTTCGGCGGCGTTGGCGTTGTCGAAGCGGAACGACGTGCCGGTGTGGGTGTGGGTCGCCGAGATGATGATGTCGTCAGTGAAGTCGATCCCCGCCGCCTTCAGTCCGAGCCGGACGCCCCGGAGGACCGGCGCGAGGAAGTAGCAGAGGTCGAAGGTCAAAAATCCCGTGTATTTGCCGTCGCGCTCGATGGCCATCGCGCGCACGCAGATGTCGTCGTAGACCCCGCGCGCGGGGCGGTAATTGAAATACCCGGCGAGTCCGGCTCCGAACGGAGGAGTGATGATCTCAGTGGCAAGACCGATGTTCAGCATGATTTTATCCTTTCAAAGGTTTTCGGTTATCGGTTTACGGTCGCGGACAGTTGTTTACACTTCGACATCCGTGCGTCCCGCGTAATATACGCTCAAAGGGTCAAGGGTTCAAGGGTTCGAGGGTTCAAAGGTCGCGGAAAGTTGCTTGCGGACGAACAACGATCTGTTCCGCGTACCGGCGTACGGGGGAAGTGCGGATAATTACGGATAGGTACAGAGCAAACGCCAAAACGCGCGCTCGCCACAAACATCCGCGTACCCCCGCCAAACAAAATAAAAATCGCGGGGCGGCGTTGACAACGCCGCTCCGCGTCCTTTGAACCTTTAAACCTTACAGGTTCTTGATCGAAGCCTCGATGATCACGTCGCTCGCGTTCGGGGCGACCGAGTTGACTCCCGGCTGCACCTCGTAACCGCCGCGGTCGAAGCAGTCGCGCATCGGCACATAGCCCGACGCGGACTGGGCGAGTTCGATGATGATCGTCTTCGCGTACGGCGACGCCTTGCGGATCGCCTCGGCGATGCCGTTGAAAGGCTCGCCCGGCAGCGTGACGAACGCGAGCGTCTTGCCGAAGCTGACGCGCGTGATCGAACTCTTGTGCGACGGGGTGCTCTTTTCCGCGCAGTCGATGACCCGCTGCTTGAAGTAGCGCATCACGGTGACTTCGCCGTTGGCGAGACCTTCGCTCGTAAGATCGCCGTCGGAAAGTTTCGCATCCTTGGTGTCTTCGAGGTACTTCTTCGCCGCGGCGTACTCTTCGGGCGTGACCTTGCGGTGCGGGATCTCCATCTCAGCGTGGCTGATCTCCATTTCTCCGAGCGCAAGCGGCTCGAGCTTGTCGAGCAAGCCGACCACGATCTTGCCGTAGATGCGGCCGATGCGGCAGGCTTCGCCGTAGTTGGTCTGGTCGATCTTCTGGTGCACGTCGAAGTGGTTGATGTTGCCCGAAGCGTCGGTCAGCTGGAAGACGGGGATGTCCTCCTTGAGTTCGTACTGGATCTCGGCTTCCATGCGTCCCGGCCAGTCCGCGGAGACGAGGTCGCCGCCGACGGTGTCGCAGTGGTTCGCGAGATTGACCATGATCGCGCTGATCCTGCCGTACTGCTTCACGGCGAGGATGCGGATGTGCTTGTCGAATCCGGTCTCGGGTCCGACGATGTCGGGGTTGCACCGGCTGGGGTTCGTGACCACCGCGCCGCTCTTCATCGTGTAGCGGCGGACGTAGGCGCAGGGGTTGTCGTCATGCTCGGCGTAGAAGATCTCCGCCGGAGCCATGCTGCGCACGGCGCGCTTCATCGCGCGCACCGCGCCCTCGACGCCCTCTTTGACGCCGTAGGCCTCGGGGCCGTTGGACTTGGGTCCCTGACGGAGGTTCGGCCCGGTGTGGGTATGGGTGGCGGCGATGATCACGTCGTTGGCGAATTCGATGCCGGCGGCGCGCAGTTCGACGCGGATCTCGTCGATGAAGGAATTGCTCAGACTGCAGAGGTCGAAGCTCAGGATACCGGTGAATTTACCGTCCTGCTCGATCGCCATCGCGCGCACGCAAACGTCGTCGTAGACGCCGCGGTTGGGGCGCTTGTTGAAATAACCCGCCAGTCCCGCGCCGAACGGAGGAGTGATGATCTCCTTTGCCAAACCGATGTTCAACATGGTTCTTTTCCCTGTCTTTTATGGACGACTGCCGGCGGGCTCCCCCGATTCATGGAGTCCTGCCGGCAAAGTCGTCTTGTTGCTGTTTATCTGTTCTTAACGGACCTTGTACACCTTGCCGTCGTTGTGCGCCGACTTGTGCGCCGCGAGGCAGAGCCGCAGATTGTGCAGACCGTCGTTGCCGTTGAGCGGCGAACCGTTCTGCACCGACTCGGCGTGCCCTTCTATGAGCGACTGGTAGATGTTCGGGAACTTGCGCGGACTCAAGGGTTTGACGCCTTTCGCCGTTTCGAGTTCCAGCCGGATCTTGTACGGTTCGTCGGGGTGACCGGAGATCTGGAACATCGTTCCGAAACCGCGGATCACGCCCTCGGTGCCGTAGATCTCGTAACCGAGGTTCGAGAAGGTGCCGACCAGACCGCCGCGCGGTTCGCTGAAGGCGACCTTCGCGGAGCCGGTGATGCCGTTGGCCATCGTGAACTTGATGTACGCGCCGTCCTCGGCCTTGATCCCGAGGGTCTTGGGCAGATAGACCGCCGCGACGCTGGTGATCTTCGAGCCGAAGATGAACTCCGCCAGATAGAAGCAGTGCGACGCCACGTCGCCGATGGGGCCGCCCATCTCGGAGACCTTGGAGCAGCGCCACGTCGCCGCCTCCTCCGGAGTCGCCCCGTAGAGGAACTCCATGTGGAAGCAGCAGTCGTTGATCTTGCCCGCCTTGCCGAGCGACACCGTGCGCCGGGCGAGACGGTTGTAGGCGTTGTTGACCATCATGTGATCGACGATCAGCGACAGCTTCTTGCGCGCCGCAAGTTTGACCATCGCCTGCGCGTCCTCGACGCTGGTGGCGATCGGCTTTTCGACGATCACGTGCTTGCCGGCGTTCAGCGCCCGGATCGCCAGCGGAGCGTGGCTCGCGTTGTTGGTGGCGACGTAGGCGGCGTCGATCTCCGGATCGGCGAGGAGTTCGTCGACCGACTTGTACCACTTGAGCCCGAGCGCCTTGGCGGCATCTTCACGGGCGGGGTTGACGTCGAAGGCGCCGACTAGCTGCGCCTTTTCGAGCCCCTTCGGGAAGCGCGCCTTGTCGCACGCGAAGCCCTCTTTGGCGATCCGGTTTTCGGCGATGCCGCCGAAACCGATGAGTGCGTATTTTACTTTGCTCATGAAATGTTCTCCCAACGTGAAATTGCGGCGATGCGGCGCGACCGCGGGAAACGGCCGCGCCGGATCGTCTTTCCGCACCGACTTACTTCATGTAGGCGTCGGCGACCTTGCGGAACGCGTCCGCGCAGGCCAGCATCTGCTCTTCCGAGTAGACCGGGTGCGTGAAGAAGCTGATCGTGCGGTCGGTCAGCCAGTTCGCGGTCTTGCAGTTGAAGTCGTTGGCGTAGTCGATGTTGCGCGACTTGGGATCGCAGAACGGGTACTTCGCCACGCCGAAGCCGTTGCGCTCGATGTAGGCGCGCTCCTTGTACATCTCGGGCCACAGCACGCTGTAGACCGGCACGCCCTCGGCGCCCACCGCCTTGATGAACTCCTTGGTCGTGCAGGTCAGCTTGTCGGTGTCGAGCACGAACGGGGCCCACCAGAAGGCGTTCTGGCGCTCCGGAGTATCGACCGGGGCGTACATCACGAGCGGGTGATTCGCCAGTTCCTTGATGAGGATCTTG
>CACZPY010000003.1 GCA_902783135.1 uncultured bacterium | reverse complement strand
GCCCCGGCGAGCGCAGGCGCGCGAAAGTAAGGGGAACGTCTGCCGACGCCCATCTTTCCTTGCGCACCCCGGCAAGGAGGAGCCCGAGGGGGAAGCCGCCGGGGGCTTCCCCTTCGGACGGCGGCGCGGAGCGGCGCCGGGGGGTCGAACGGCGGGGTGTGCTTTGGGCTTGTCCCCAAGGCACATCGACCCCGCCGACCTCAAAAAAGCGCGTGAGGGGTTCGGGGGCGGCGTAAAACGCCACCGAAACCGTACCGCACTCGCCGCAAGCGTACGCATACCGCACATCCACGCCGCAGACATTTTGTATTTTGCACCGGCGGCGGTTTTGATGCAGGGCTTTACGGCGCGGTTCCCGCGCCCCGCCCCGCACCCCACGGCGCTTCGCGCCCATCGGGGAAAAGCCCTTCGCTTTTCCCCGGACCCCTTTTGCCGCTTCCGCAAGGAAAGCGGGTTGGTTTGCAGACACTCCTTTAAATTTTGCACGGCCTGCGTTCAGCACCCGCCGCAAAACTTGCGGCGGGTGCTTCACTCGCGGCCGCAATGCTCGGGGGCACTCGGTTGGCTTTTTGACCGGCAAAAAGCCAGCCTCGCTCGCCCCCTGCGCGCTCGGCGGCGACCGCCTCGCCACGAGCGGATGCGAATAAGACCAACGGTTGCGGTTGGATATGCGATACCGCGAACGGGCGTTTGTTCCCGGTCGGGCGCTTGCATACGCGACAGCGCCCAATTTCATCTCTCATCATTCATCATTCTTTGGGCATGTGCTGTTTCTTCCAGCGGGCGAACGCCTGCGGCGACGAAAAGCCGAGTTCCTTGGCGCACTCCTTGAGCGGAGTCGGCTGGTCGGTTTGCTGGCTCGGCTTCAGGAGCGACTTCAGCCGCAGCAGCCGCTGGCGGTTCACATACTCCAATACCGAGCATCCGGCGATGCGGCGGAAGTTGCGGATGAAGCTGGTACGGCTGCATCCCGCCATTTTAGCCAGATTGGCGATCGAGCAGTTGCGCCCGCACTGATCTTCGATGTACTCCATGACGTGACGGATGCGGACGCGGTTGCGTTTTTCGGAGTTGTATCCGTCATAGGCGACCGCGGTGTCGTAGATCTGCACCAGCTGTGCGGCGTGGAGTTGGATCAGCAGTTCGAGTTCGGTCAGATATTCGATCTTCGCGCCGCTTTCGCAGGTTTTGCGCCACGAATCGAGAAGCATTTTCTGACGGTGCGGATCGCAGTGGCGGTAGTTGCCGATGCCGTAGAGCATCCGGTAATCTTCGCCGTTGGCGGCACTCAAATGGTAGACCATGTGCTCGGGCAGCAGGATCGTGCAGAAGTACCCGACATTCGGGAACTCCTCGTGATCCTCTCCCGCATCGATGAGGATCGCGCAGCCGGGGGATATATGGTAGATGCGGTCTTCGAGCAGAATGTCATATTCGCCGTCGAGGACGACGAGTATCTCGCGCTGGTCGGCGTGACGACCGGTCGGGCGCGCTTTCCGCTCATCGTCGGTCGCGGAACGCCTCCGAATCGCCGGGTCGCAGTAAAACGACGACACGATCTTCGGCGTTCCGAGGTTCAGAAGGGCGTTTTTCAGATCTTCGCGCATGGTGATCGTCGGCGCCTGTTCAGCGTGTGTGACAGCGCCCTTTCATCTTTCATCTCTCATCTTTCATAACTTTCTTTTTGCCGCGCGGGGGCGGGGGGAGTTCCTTTTCGTGCTGTTTGCGCCAGCGGGCGAACGCCTGCGGCGACGAAAAGCCGAGTTCCTCCGCGCAGACCTTGAGCGGACTGGGCTGATTGGTGGTGTAGCTGGGTCTTATCAGCGACTTGTAGCGGCGGATGCGCTGCCGGTTGATGTACTCCAGCACCGAGCATCCGGCGATGCGGCGGAAGTTGCGGATCAGACTGGTGCGCGAGCATCCGGCGAGGCCGGCGAGCGTGTTGATGCCGCACTGGATGCCGCACTGGACGTCGATGTACTCCATGACCTTTTCGATGCGATAGCGGTTGCGTTTTTCGGGGTTGTAGCCGTCGTAGGCGACGGCGTCGTTGTAGAGCTGGACCACCTGCACGCAGCGCAGCGTGAGCAGGAGTTCGAGTTCGGTCAGATATTCGACGGCGGCGGCGTTTTTTTTGGTCTTTTCCCACGCGTCCAGCAGGACCTTCTGCCCGTGGGGGTCGTAGTGGTGATACCCGGAGAGCGTATTGAGCAGACGACACCCCTTTTCGTTGACGGCGAGCGCGGTGTATATGATGTGTTCTGGCATGAAGTGGAGCCAGAAGTGGCGGCCGGGGGGCGTCCCCGCCGGATAGAAGAACTGATGTTTTTCGCCGACGTCGATCAAGAGCGCGCAGCCGGACAGCAGGTGGTAGATGTGCCCCTCCAGAAAGCAGTCGCATTCGCCGCTGAGGATGATGAGGATCTCGCGCTCCTCGCTGCCGCGGTGGGACTCGATGGTGCGTACGCGGCGCTCCTCCTCGGTGGCGCGGCGTACGGAGATCGCCGGGTCGCAATAAAAAGTGGAACCGATCCGGATTTTTCCGAGGTTCAGCAACTCCTCGCGGAAGACCTGAAATGTTTGCTCCGCCATGCAAAACGACCCTATAAGTTAATATTTTGGCATGATATGTAAAGCCGGAAGTGTTGCCATTTCAAGCGATTAACGGTATAATATACACTGTTCGT
>CACZPY010000002.1 GCA_902783135.1 uncultured bacterium | reverse complement strand
GGTGAGCGGCATGAAGACCACGTTGATGATGGCGAGATACTTCATGATGACGGCGAGGTTGTTGCTGACCACCGACACCCGCGCGTCGGACATGCCGGTAAGAATGCCGGCGTAGATCCCCGCCAGATTGTCGCACTGCTTGTTTTCGACCGTGATGTCTTCGAGGAAGTCGATCTCCTCCTCGTTGAAGCCGATCCGCGCCGCGTCGTTGCGGAGCCGCAGCAGCAGGAACTGGTTGGCGCTGGTCGCCGATTCGTAGTAGGTCAGGCTCTTCAACAAGGAGAACATGTTGACGAGCGACTTGTTGGTGACGGCGAACTCGATCTTGTTCTCGATCTCGTCCGAGATGTTGCGGATGATCCGCAAATGTTCCAGAAAGTGGTGCGTCGCGTGGTGCAGCAGCCGCAGCAGCACCCCTTGGATGGTGTTGCCGCGCAGCGGCATGCGCCCGTGTTCGAAGAGGGGCATCGCTTCGGATTGCAGCGCGATCAGCCGGTCCTTGAAGAGGAACACCCCCACCGAGGAGACCCGGAACGCCATGCGCCGTCCCGTCTGGACGTCGCGCGGGCGCTTCATGATGACCGCGATGTGATTGGGTTCGTACTCGATACGGCTGATCTCGTCCTCGTCGAGCGCGGAGGCGAGCGTGTGCTCGTCGATGCCGCACTCGCCGATGAGGTAGGCTTTTTCCTCGTCGGTGGGATCGCTGTAGACCTGAATGATCCCCGTCTGTCCTTCGCCGCAGGCGCGGACGCGCCCGTCGACGAGGTCGTAATACTTGAGCATGATCTTCCTCCCGGTGACGATATTTAGGAGCAGGGGTGCGCGCGACCGCCGGGAGGTTGCAGGGGATCCGCGGTCTACCGGAAGACATCAATCCCGGCGGATCGGAGATCCCCCCCTCCGGCGGCGCAGCGCCGTCGAGGTCCAGGGTCGTCGTTACTGTTGTTCATATTGATCCGTTTCCGAAATTGATGAGTTTACGGGGCGATTTCGAAAACCGCCCCCGACGGTCTGACTAATATAACCCGCTTGCGGCGTCTTGTCAAGCCGGAGGGGGTCAACGTTCCATGAAGTCGCGGACGGTGACGGCGGCGACGCGCCACGTCCCCTCGCGGCGGACGAGTTCGATGCGCACTTCCTCCGATACGGGGTCGTTTCGGCGGTGCTCCCGGGCGATCCCGGAAATCTGCGCCGAGCCCTCGGCGACGGCGGTGTCGCCGCCGACGGTCACGACGAGGTCGCTCAACTCCGCGCGGAGTGCCTTCAGATATCGGCGGGTCGAGGCGACGTGACCGATGAGTTCCTTGCACTCGAACTCCTGTTCCTGGATGCTGCCGTGGCGTTTCCAGCGGATGGTGACGCGGTCGGCGAGGCGCGAATCGAGGCGGCGGAGTTTCAGCACGGCGGCGGCGGGCGGTTCTCCCGCGCGGAAGCTTACGGTTTCCGCGCACTCGTCGAGGAGCCGGATGATCTTACGCTCCTCGGAAGGAAAGCCGATACGCCACAGCCACACCCCTGCCGCGGCGAATGCGGCGGCGCACAGCAACAGGACGGCGATCCGGCGGCGGGTCATGGGCGGTCACTTGTCGCCGAGGGCGGCGAGGGCGGCTTCGAGCATGTCGGCGGGCAGAGCGCCGAGCGCCATGAACTCCTTGCGCAGATCGTCGGGCGACCGGCGCGGCTTCTGCGCCTCGGCTTCCTTGCGGGCGAAATTGCCGAGGATCGCCGCTTCGAGTTCGGCGGCGAGGTCGTTGGACTTCTCCGCTTTTTTGGCGCTGCCGCCGAGTTCTTCCGCCTCGGCGACGATCCGGGCGCACTCCTTGCGCGCGTGCTCGTCGAGTTTTTTCCAGGTGTTCCGGGCGGCGTCGTCGCCTGCGGCGGCGGCGCGGGAAGCAGCCACCGACTGCCGGAGTTTCGGGAACTTGTCGACGGCGGGGGAAAGTTCCGCCGCCGGGTCGTCGAGCGCTTTGGCGGCCTCGCGCGCGGCGGCGGAGTACTCCTGCCAGCGGTTGGCGCGGGCGCTGCGGTCGGCTTCGGCGCGGGCGCGGAAGAATGCGCTTTCCGCCTGATCCATCGCGCCGGCGAGTTTGCGGCAGTTGAGGGCGGCGAATTCGTCGCGGATCTCGCGGGCGCGAGAGGCTCCCGCCACCGGATCGGCGGCGAGTTTTTCCAGTTCGGAAATGAGTTCGCGGCCGCGGCGCTCCTTTTCGGCGAAGGCGGCGTTGCGGTCGGCGAAGAATTTGTCGAGCGCCGCATTGAACTCCTTGTAGAGCGCGGGTTCCTCGCGTCCGGCGCCGCCGATGGCGTTGTACTCGTTCCGCAGTTCCTTGACGCGGCGGACGTCGGTCATCGCCGGGATCCCGTCGATCAGCTTGCGTTTTGCCGCCGCGGCGGCGGCGAAGCGCCGGTCGCGTTCGGCGAAGACGGCGTTGCGCGCGGTGAAGAACTTGTCGGCGGCGGCGCGGAAGCGCTGGAAGAGTTCCTGCTCCTTCGCTCCGGCGCGGGGCAGCTGCTTCCACTTTTCCTGCAGTCCGCGGAAAAAGGCGGATCCGGGTCCCCAGTCGGTGCGTTCGGCGTTCTGTTCCGCCTCCTCGCAGAGTTTGCCCTTTTCCTCGGCGGCGGATCTCTGCTCCTGCCGCCGGTTGGAGTAGAATTCGTCGATGCGGTGCTGGAGCGTTTTGGTGAGTTCCAGATAGCGGGGGTTGACCTCCTCGCTCTTTTCCTTGGGCACGCTGCCGAGCGCCTTCCACTTGTCGCGGATGGCGTTCAGTTCCTTGGAGGCGCCGCCGAGTTCGGCATCGGGGACGTCGAGCAGTTTTTCGAGTCCGGCGAGCAGATCGAGTTTCAAGGTGTAGCTTTCCCAGCGGGCGTAGTCGAGCGTTTCGTAGTGGCGGGCGAGCATGATCTGCGCCTTGCGGTGCGCCTCCTGATAACGGGTCGACCACGGTTTGGCGACTTCTCCGAGCGCGGCGTAGGCGTTTTCGATCTCGGCGCGGCGCTGTTTGAGCGCCTCGGGGTCGCCGGCGGCGACGAGGGCGTTCCATTCGGCGGCGAGTTTTTCCGCTTCCGCGCCGCGGCGGAGTTTTTCCGCCTCCTCGGCGGCGAGGACGCGCTCCTTTTCGCCGAGGACAGCTTCCCATTCGGCGCGGGCGCTGTCGCGTTCGCCCCAGAAGGCGAAGTAGCGTTTTTTGAGCGCTTCGATCTCGGCGGCGGTGGCGAGGTCGCCCGCAGCGCGGACCGCTTCGATCTCGGCGCGGAGTTTATCGGCTTCGCGGCGGAACTCCGCATCATGGACGGCGGCGCGCTCCACGGCGCGCTTCGCTTCGGCAAAGCGCTGCTCCAGAAGTTCGCGGAACTCCTCGGGCAGGGACGGCAGCGCGGAAAATTCCTTTTCCAACTCCGCGCCGCGTTCCGCGTGGTCGGCGCACGAGGCGTCGGCCGCCAGCTGCTCCATCGAGCCGCAGAGGTTTTCGTATTTGCGCAACAACTCCTTCAGCGCGGGGGCGAGTTCGCCGCCGCCGAGGGACGCACCGGATCTTTGATTTTCGCTCATGACACGCCGGACTGTATTGGTTTTTATCGCGGACACCCGAAAATATGCCGCCATTATAATTATAATCCTTGTGGTGTTTTTTTGCAAACTCAATGCGCTGAACTCTTGATTTTTCCGGCGAAAAATCTATATTGTCATAATCGCAGAACCTAACACCAGCATTTCCGGAGGGGAAATATATCATGGCAAAGACCCGCGAATTCAAGACCGAAGTGCGTCAGCTGCTGCAGCTGATGATCCACTCGCTGTACTCCAACCGCGACATCTTCCTGCGGGAACTCGTCGCCAACGCCGCCGACGCCATCGACAAGGCGCGTTTCGAGAGCCTCACCCGCCCCGAACTCGCCCGCGAGTGGCGGATCGGCATCGCCGCCGACAAGGAGAAAAAACTCCTCACCATCAGCGACAACGGCATCGGTATGAACGAGGAGGAGGTCGCCGCCAACATCGGCACCATCGCCAAGAGCGGCACCCGCGCCTTCCTCAAGGCGCTCGAGGAACAGGGCGCCGGAAACGCGAACATCCCGGAACTGATCGGACAGTTCGGAGTGGGCTTCTACTCGGCGTTCATGGCGGCGGATCTCGTCGAACTGGAAACGAAGAAGTCCGGCACCGACGATCCGGCCGTGAAGTGGTCCAGCGACGGCGGCGGCAGGTACACCATCGACGCCGGGACCCGCACCGAGCCCGGCACGACGATCACGCTCCACCTCAAGGACGACGCGACCGAGGATCTGGAGTTCTGGATTGTGGCGTCGATCGTCCGCAAGTACTCTGACTTCATCGAGTATCCGGTGGTCATGCCGAAGGTCGCGAAGGACAAGGACGGCAAGGAGACCGTGACCGACGAGGTGCTGAATTCGCAGAAGGCGATCTGGCGCCGCAAGCCCTCCGAGGTGACCGCCGACGAGTACAAGAGCTTCTACACCCACCTTTCCAACTACGGCGGCACCGAGTATCTGAAGGCGATCCACTTTTCCGCCGAGGGGAGCAACGAGTTCACGGCGCTCTTGTTCCTGCCCAAGGAGGCGCCCTTCAATCTGCTGATGCCCGATCTGCAGAAGAAGGGGCTTCAGCTCTACGTCAAGCGGGTCTTCATCACCGACGAGTGCAAGGCGCTGATCCCGGATTATCTGCGCTTCGTCTGCGGCGTGGTCGATTCGAGCGACCTGCCGCTCAACGTCTCGCGCGAGATACTGCAGGAAAATCCGATCATCGGCCGCATCGAAAAGGCGGTCACGGGCAAGATCCTCGGCGAACTCAAAAAACTGCTCGAAACCGACCGCGAAAGTTACGAAA
Source organism: uncultured bacterium (assembly GCA_902783135.1). Lineage (GTDB taxonomy): Bacteria > Verrucomicrobiota > Lentisphaeria > Victivallales > Victivallaceae > UBA1784. The sequence continues at coordinate 148 of CACZPY010000002.1, read as the reverse complement.
AGTTCTTCGGCGAGTTCGGGCGCATCCTCAAGGAGGGGCTGCACACCGACTTCGCCAACGCCGAAAAGCTGAAGGACCTCGTGATGTACGAGTCGATGAACACCCCCGCCGGCAAGCGCATCACGCTGGCGGAGTACGTTGCCGCCAT
>CACZPY010000001.1 GCA_902783135.1 uncultured bacterium | reverse complement strand
AGTGCTGCGCGTATTGTAGTTTTATTTAATTTTATACACCCACCGCATCGTTGCGGCGGGCGCTTCACTCGCGGCCGCAATGCTCGGGTGCACTCGGTTTGCTTTTTGACCGGCAAAAAGCAAACCTCGCTCGCCCCCTGCGCGCTCGGCGGCGACCGCCTCGCACTGACCGCATGCAACTCTAACGACCATCATTGGTCGGTTAAGCGTTTCCCGCGTCAGCGCGCCGCAAACGTCGGTACGCGGTTTCCAACCCCGCACGTCCTATATGTCCTATACGCTTGCCACGCCATAGCCCGCAGGGCGACGGCGGGTCCTATCTCGCTTGTTTTATGTCGGTCGCCCGCATACGCGACAGCGCCGTTTCATCTTTCATCTTTCGTTATTTGAGTTCTTTAAGAAACTTCGCGGTTTCCTCCGTCTGCCGCGCCAGAGTGTCGTGCAGGAGTTTCAGCGCCTCCTCGCGCTTTTCCAGACGGAGCAGCCAGCGCGCCTCTTCGCGCTGCTTGGCGTAGTCGGCGATCAGCTTTTGCTCGAACTCCAACAGTTCGGGGCGCATCGGGTCGTCCGGCTTGGCGGCGTCGCGGAGCCGGCGCGCTTCGTCCGACCACTCCGGGGCGGAGAGCACCTCCGGAAGTTTGTCCGCCGCCCCGAACGGGATCGGCAGATAGACGGTGTGGCGCTGCGGTCCGAGCGCCGCGTAAACGCAACTCAGTTCGGCGGGGAACTCGCAGTCGAGTTCGAAGAGATAACTTTCGGCGGAGAAGCGGTTGTACGGAGCGCTGGTGAGTTTCAGCCAGCCGCGGAGTTTGGAAAATCCTTTGTCGTTCACCTCCGCGACGCTCAGGCGCGACGCCCGGAGCGAGTCGGCGACCGAGATATTCTTTTTGCCCTCGAGCGCCTGCCGCAGCGCTTCGCGCGCCGCCCATTCGCGTTGAAAGTTGCTCGTCGCCCGGTTGGCGTTGTCGACGGAACCGTCGTCCATGCCGGGGAGTTTCCAGCAGTTCGAGTACACGCAGAACGCATGCGGGAGTTCCCACGAGGCGAAGTGCTTGGGCGCGCACTCGATCACGAACGCGCGTTTCGGATCGGCGACTAAGAAGATCGAGCTGCCCGAAATGAGCTTTTTGTCGAACATCCGCCGCATGTGCTCCAGCGCCTGCTGCGCCGTGGCGCACGACCGCAGCATCGCCGTCGTCGCCACACGGTAGATGGGACCGGCCGTCTTTTTGGGGTTTTTGTCGCGCGTCGGATTGCCGCTCGACCAGAGCACCGCCAGGCCCTTTTCGTTCACGCCGCAGACGGAGCCCCGCAGGTACTTGTACTTGGCCGCTTGGTCGGTCTGCGGCGTGCTGAAATGCAGTTTGGGGACGATGCGCACCGGCTGCTTGCCGTCCCTCGAGACGCCGTAGCGGGTGCCGTGAACGAGCATCCGCCCGGAGCTCGAATATTTGGGCAGGATCATCCAGTCGACGTCGGCGAAGGCCGTCGCCGTCAACGCGAGCGTCGCACCGAGAATCGCAACTCTGATGTTCATGATGAAAAATCCTTATTTATCGGTGTTCGATGGCTTTTCTTTCCCGTCGGCTTTGGCCGCTTCGGCGGTCTTTTTCCGCGCGGTTTCATCCAAGGCGGTAAGGAACTTGTCGGCCTCGGCGTACTGGCGCTCGAAGGTGTCGTTGAGCAGCTTGACCGCCTCGTCCTTTTTTCCGGCTTTGAGGAGTTGACGCGCCCGGTCGCGCGTTGCGTCGAACTCCTTCAGGAATTTGTCTTCGAGTTCGGTGAACTTCTGCAGGTCGCCGTGCTCCGGCCCGAACGCCTCCTGATGCGTGAAGGCCATCTGCGCCCAGCGGCCGTCGCGCATCTTGTCGGGCAGCTGCCGCACCGCCATGGGAACCGGCAGATACACCGTGTGCCGCTGCGGCCCGAGAGAAGTGTAGGCGCAACTCAAATAAGCGGGGAATTCCGGATCGATCTCCATGCATCCCGTCATGAGCGACATGTTCGAGGCTTTGCCCGGCACGAAGGGGTAGCGGTCCACGTACTTGGGACCGCGTATCCGCCGCGAAGTGTCGAAGCAGCCGCGGCGGGTGTACTTGCCGTCGACCTGATTTTCCCGCAGCGCCTTGACGGCGCAGACTTCCCGCGCGCGGTTGCCGCGGATGTCCTGACCGTTGAACACCGAAAAGGCCTCACAGCCGGGGAGCCGCCACGCGTTGGCGACGACATCTATCCCGCTCGTGATTTCCGCGGCCTCGCAGTAGCCGTCGCCGATCTCGACCATGAACGCCCGTTTCGCGTCGGCGACCATCAGTATGGTCCCGTATTTCACGGGCTGATTGCCGGGCATCCGGAACAGGCGGTTGCGCCCGATGTGCTTGAGTTCTCTGACGCCCGCTTCCGCACTTGCGCAGTTTCTGATCACGTGCCACAACAGCTCGAAGCTGAAGAAGGTCTGACGCCCCTTTCGTGAAGGCTCATCGCCGTTCCTGTCGCCGCAGTTGGCGGTGATCGCCACGCCCTTTTCGTTCATCGCCATCGACGGACCGTTGTGTCGGCCGATGCGCAGCCAGCGCCAGCCGTTGGGGGCGATCCGTATGTCGGCGTCGAGCGGACTTTGTGGATTGTCCAGGATCTTCTGCACGATCATCCTGCCGGATTCGGTGACCTCCGGGCGGATCACCCAGCTGGTGCACGCCTGCGCGGAGAAGGAGGAGACGACCACAGCCCCGAAAACTGCCGAAAACATTCCACGTTTCATAATATACGACTCCCATTATCCCTTTATTTTGGGTGGTAAAATACCATGAAAAATGGTCCGAATCAATAGGCGAAAATATCAAATGTTGTCGCATTGACTCGTAATATTGTTGCGATGTCTCATCGACAAAGCGGTAGTGGGAGATCCGGGAAATCGGCGGAAAAACATCTTCGGATGACGGGAGATACGGAAATGTCCGTTTCCCGATAGCGTCGCCCCGGCGGGGGGCGACGTTCATATGGTTCCCTTGTCGCCGTGGCGCCGCGGGCGCGCCGTCACGCTCTGTTCCAGATGCTTGTCCTGAACGCTCCGCTGCCAGTGGATGAGCGAACTGGCGGAGGAAAAACCCAGTTTGCCGGCGATCTCCTTTTTGGACATGTACTTCAGGGAATACAGTTTGCGGAATAACCCCTTTCGCACATAGTCGATGTAATCCCGGAAACTGTAGCCGGAATACTGCCGGAACAGCCGCGTGAAATGCTGTCTGCTGTACCCGGACTGTTCGGCAATATCGTTGAAGCTCAATTTTTCGCCGATATGCGTCGCGATGTGGTTCATCGCCGCCATGACGGCCGTGTGCTGCCGATTCTGCGCCTCGCTGAAGTCACGGTTGTACGGCACTTCCGACTTCATCAGTTTTTCGGCAAACTCGCCGCGCACCATGTTCAACACGCCGACGATCTCCATATTCGCCACTTCCGGCGCTTTCCGACCGTCAACGGCGGCGTGCCAGGT